>CALXBH010000008.1 GCA_944386475.1 uncultured Clostridia bacterium
TTGTTGTCCTAACGAAAGCTTTTCTATTTTCAGGAGATTGCTGTTAGCAACTCGCTTCGCTCGATGCTTGAAGCTAAAGCTTTTTGCGGTGCACCTCCACCGGCAGAGCCGGTGGTTTCCAAATCAACAAAAACCCGAGATGCTGTATAAGCATCTCGGGTTTATACTTATTGTATTAAGTTTTGCTTATTTCTGTTTAATAGCAGCCTGTGCCGCAGCCAGACGAGCAATCGGCACACGGAAGGGCGAGCAGGAAACATAGTTGAGACCGATCTTGTTGCAGAACTCAACAGTGCTCGGATCGCCGCCGTGCTCACCGCAGATGCCCAGCTTGATGTCAGGGCGGGTCTGACGGCCAAGGTCAGCAGCCATCTTGACCAGCTTGCCGACGCCAACCTGATCCAATTTCGCAAAAGGATCGTTCTCATAGATCTTCTTGTCGTAGTAGGCGCCCAGGAACTTGCCGGCGTCGTCACGGCTGAAGCCGAAGGTCATCTGAGTCAGGTCGTTGGTGCCGAAGGAGAAGAACTCCGCTTCCTTCGCGATCTCGTCCGCAGTCAAAGCAGCGCGGGGGATCTCAATCATGGTGCCGACTTTATAGTGCATGTCGGAACCGGCAGCAGCCAGAACTTCGTCCGCAGTCTTGGTCACGATGCTCTTAACATAAGCAAGCTCTTTGACCTCGCCTACTAAGGGGATCATGATCTCGGGAACGATATCCCAATCCGCATGGCGGGCTTTCACAGCCAGCGCAGCCTGCATAACCGCTTTGGTCTGCATCGCAGCGATCTCCGGATAGGTGACAGCCAGACGGCAGCCACGGTGACCCATCATGGGGTTAAACTCATGCAGGCTGGAAATAATCGCTTTGATATCCGCAACGGATTTGCCCATATCTTTCGCCAGAAGCTCGATGTCCTCTTCCTCGGTGGGAACGAACTCATGAAGCGGAGGATCCAAGAACCGGATGGTGATGGGAGCGCCTTCCATAGCCTCGTACATCGCCTCGAAGTCACCCTGCTGCATGGGAAGCAGTTTCGCCAGAGCTTTTTCACGCTGCTCCACAGTGTCAGAGCAGATCATCTCGCGGATCGCGGGGATTCTGTCCGCCTCGAAGAACATGTGCTCGGTACGGCAGAGGCCGATGCCCTCCGCGCCGAATTTCTTCGCCTGTTTTGCGTCGCGGGGGTTGTCCGCGTTGGTGCGCACGCTCAGTTTGCGGAATTTGTCCGCCCAAGCCATGATGCGGCCGAACTCGCCGCCGATAGAAGCGTCCACAGTGGGGATCGCTTCGCCGTAAATCGCGCCGGTGGAGCCGTCCAGAGAGAGGTAGTCGCCCTCTTTGTAAACACGGCCGGCCAGCTCGAACTGTTTGTTTTCTTCATCCATCTTGATCTCGCCGCAGCCGGAGACACAGCAGGTACCCATACCACGGGCAACAACAGCCGCGTGGGAGGTCATACCGCCGCGGACGGTGAGGATACCCTGAGAAGCAACCATGCCCTCGATGTCCTCAGGAGAGGTCTCCAAACGGACCAGAACAACCTTTTCGCCTCTTTCAGCCCACTCTTTGGCATCGTCGGCGGTGAAGACGATCTTACCGCAGGCAGCGCCGGGAGAAGCGGCCAGAGCGGAAGCGACGGGTTTCGCTTTTTTCAGCGCGTCCGCGTCAAACTGGGGATGGAGCAGAGCGTCCAGCTGCTTGGGATCGATCATGCAAACAGCCTCTTCCTCGCTGATCATACCCTCGTCCACCAGGTCGCAGGCGATCTTCAGAGCCGCCTGAGCGGTTCTCTTACCGTTACGGGTCTGGAGCATATAGAGTTTCTTGTCCTCGATGGTGAACTCCATATCCTGCATGTCGCGGTAGTGGTTTTCCAGGGTGTGGCAGATCTCAACGAACTGATTATAAACCTCAGGCATAACCTCTTTGAGCTGGTCGATGGTCTGAGGAGTCCGAACGCCGGCCACAACGTCTTCGCCCTGAGCGTTCATCAAAAATTCGCCGAACAGTTTCTTTTCACCGGTAGCGGGGTTACGGGTGAACGCAACGCCGGTGCCGGAGGTGTCGCCCATGTTGCCGAACGCCATCATCTGGACGTTAACGGCAGTACCCCAAGAGTAGGGGATGTCGTTCATCCGGCGGTACACGTTCGCACGGGGGTTGTCCCAAGAACGGAACACCGCTTTCACAGCGCCCATGAGCTGCTCTTTGGGATCGGTGGGGAAATCAGAACCGATTTTCTCTTTGTATTCCGCTTTGAACTGGTTGGCCAGCTCTTTTAAGTCGTCCGCCGTCAGCTCTACGTCCTGGGTGACGCCCTTTTTCGCTTTCATCTCGTCGATGAGCTCTTCAAAATATTTTTTGCCGACTTCCATAACAACGTCGGAGTACATCTGGATAAAACGGCGGTAGCAGTCCCAAGCCCAGCGGGGGTTATTGGATTTCTTCGCCATGACCTCCACAACGTCCTCGTTGAGGCCCAGGTTCAGGATGGTGTCCATCATGCCGGGCATGGAAGCGCGGGCGCCGGAACGAACGGAAACCAGCAGGGGGTTTTCCATATCGCCGAACTTTTTGCCGGTGATCTCTTCCATCTTGGTGATGTATTCCATGATTTGAGCCTGGATTTCATCGTTGATCTTGCGGCCGTCCTCATAATACTGGGTGCAAGCCTCGGTGGTGATGGTGAAGCCCTGAGGAACCGGCAGGCCCAGTCTGGTCATTTCAGCCAGGTTTGCGCCTTTTCCGCCCAGCAGTTCCCGCATGGAGCCGTTGCCTTCGGAGAAAAGATAAACATACTTTTTGCTCACTGTTAAACTACCTCCAATTTTTGATTTCCGGTTTTGTACGCAGCTATCCGCCCGCGCACGGGAAATATCCCGGGCTGCGGTGTGCGCCGCGTCATCGCCTTGTTGTGACGGAGCTGCCGAAAAAAGCTTTCGCCTCTTCCTTTTCTTCCACAAAAAGGAAGAGAAAAAGGCTTGCTTTCCCGCCCCGGTCAGGCCTAAAGCCCATTATATCAGAGTTGATAGTAATTTTCTAGTTTTTTCTTAATATTTTTTTGAAAAAAGAGATTTTTTGAACTTATTGATTAAACTTTCCTATTAGGGCTTGCAAAACCTAGTAAAAATTGCAATAATATATAATAGATGTAAAGAAAATAGCGGCAGTCCGCCCTGAAACAGCGGCTGGACGGGGCTGGCCGCCCGTTAGGAAACCGGCCAAATTCAACACAGAAAGGGGTATTCTTTTGCAGGAGAATTGTGCGGTTATTTTGGCGGCAGGGGACGGCAAACGGATGAAAAGCGACAAGCCCAAGGTGCTGTGCGAGGTGCTGTTCACCCCCATGCTGGACTGGGTGGTCACAGCATGTGAAAAAGCCGGGCTGTGTAATCTATGCGTTGTCACCGGAAACGGCGCTGAACAGGTAGAGGCCTTTTTGGACGGCGATTATGCCACCGTCCGGCAGGAGGAACGCAGGGGCACCGGCCATGCGGTGATGATGGCGGAGTCCTATTTAAAAGGCTACAGCGGGAAAAACGTGTTGATCCTGTGCGGCGACGCGCCCTTTATGGATGAAGAGACCATCCGGGAAGCATTAAAAACCCATGTGGAGCAGGATAACGCCGTCACGGTGGTCACGGCCTGCCTTCCCGATCCCACCGGCTACGGCCGCATTTTGCGGGACGGCGACGCCGTTACCGGCATTGTGGAGCAAAAAGACGCTACGGAAGAACAGCGGGCCATCCGGGAGGTTAACTCCGGCGCCTACTGGTTTAAGGTGGACGACCTGTTAAGCGTGCTTCACAAACTCACCTGCGGCAACGCCCAGGGGGAATATTACCTGACCGATACCGTCTCGCTGCTCATCGGGATGGGCAAACGGGCCGGGGCCTATTGCTCCAAGGACAGCGACGTGGTTTTGGGCGCCAATGACCGGCGCACCCTGTGCAAGCTAAACGAAATCGCCCGGGATAAAATCCTGGGGCTTCATATGGACAACGGGGTGGAGTTTGTCACCACCGACGGCATTTTGATCGCCCCCGGCGTCAAGATCGGCGCGGGGAGCACCATTCTGCCGGGGACCATCCTGCGGGGCTATACCGAGATCGGTCAAAACTGCGTCATCGGCCCCAACACCCTTTTGGAGGACACCTCGGTGGGGGATGAGACGATTCTCAACGCGGTGCAGGCGTATCAGAGCAAAATCCACGCCCATGTAAAGATCGGGCCGTTTACCCACATTCGCCCCAACAGCGAGATCAAATCCCATGTGAAGATCGGCGACTTTGTGGAAGTGAAAAACTCGGTGGTGGGCGAAGGCACCGCTATCGCTCATCTGACCTATGTGGGAGATTCCGACGTGGGGCGCAACGTAAACTTCGGCTGCGGAACGGTGACGGTCAACTACGACGGAGTCAGCAAATTCCGCACAGTGATCGGGGACGATGCGTTTATCGGCTGCAACACGAACTTAGTGGCGCCGGTTAAGGTGGGCAACGGTGCTTATACCGCCGCCGGTTCCACCGTAACCAAAGACGTTCCGGACGGGGCGCTGGCCATCGCCCGAAGCAGGCAGGAAAACAAGGAAGGGTTTGCCGAGAGGAAGCTTAGAAATAGAAAGAAAAGAGTGTAACGCTTTCCCGGGGAATTTAAAAAGGCATCAGCAATTCATTCATATACAAAAGTTAAGCGCTGAAAGGAAAGGGAAACAACAATGAATTTACATGGTAAGGATATCAAAATTTTTACCGCAAATTCCAACCCCGCAGTAGCGGAACAGATCGCCAAGGAGCTTGGACTCCCCGTAGGAAAGTCCAACGTCGTCACCTTCAGCGACGGTGAGATCTCCGTCTCGATTCAGGAATCCGTCCGCGGCTCGGACGTATTCGTGGTGCAGTCCACCAGCCAGCCGGTCAACGACCATCTGATGGAACTGCTCATCATGATTGACGCCTTCAAGCGGGCCTCTGCCGGCCGGATCACTGCGGTGATTCCCTATTTCGGCTACGCCCGTCAGGACCGCAAAGCCAAAGCCCGCGACCCGATTTCCGCCAAGCTGGTGGCCGACCTCATCACCACCGCCGGCGCCGACCGGGTGCTGACCATGGACCTGCACGCCGCGCAGATCCAGGGCTTTTTCGACATCCCGGTGGACCATCTGCTGGGTGTTCCGATTTTGGTTCCCCATTTTGTCGAGCGTTTTAACGACTGCAAGGATGAGTTCGTCGTAGTATCCCCCGACTTGGGATCGGTTACCCGCGCCAGAAACTTCGCCGCCCGGTTTGACGCGCCGCTGGCCATCGTGGACAAGCGCCGCCAGAAAGCCAACGTCAGCGAAGTGATGAACATCATCGGCGAGGTGAAAAACAAACGGATCATCCTGGTGGACGACATGGTGGACACCGCCGGAACCCTGTGCAACGCCGCCGCCGCTTTGATGGACAACGGTGCGAAAGAGGTTTATGCCTGCGCCACCCACGGTGTTTTGTCCGGCCCGGCCATCGAGCGGATTAAAAACAGCGTCATCAAAGAGCTGGTGCTCCTTGACACCATCGCCCTGCCGGAGGAAAAAAGCCTGCCTAACATCACCATGCTGCCGGTGGCTCCCGTCTTTGCCGAGGCGATCGCCCGCATCTATGAGGACAAGCCGGTTTCTCCCCTGTTTAACTAAGCTTTTCCTGCGCCATGCCCAAAAGTGCTGGGCATGGCGCTTTTATTTTTCTTATAAAAAACGCATTCTATGCCGCAATGTCTAAGAAAGCTTTACGGAAAAAAGCAGGATCGCCGATAGAGAAGCGCTCAACGATATAAATTTCGGAGGGAATCTTTGTGCCAAACTGTTTTCAAATTCATACCGCCTCTTATCAAGAACTGAATCACGCCCTGGAAACACACAAAAAAGATATGGACTTTCTTTTGCAGCCGAATTCTGTGATTCCAATTTCCGCTGATGACTGCAAGCCAATGACGCTGGTGCTTTCCAATACGGACTATACGGATAAAAAAAAGACGGCGATTTTGCTGGATAATATGGAGAACATCACTCTGGATTTTAGCGGTTCCATGCTGGAATGCGAAGGGCAGCTCCAGCCACTAACACTACTCAATAGCCGAAACATTACCGTCAAAAATCTGGTTATCGACTGGAAGATTCCCCTTTCCGCCGAAGGGACAATCGTTCAGATGTCGGAAACCCAGATGGATGTCCGCATTGATCCGGCATTGTTTCCCTTCAAAGTACGGGAAAAACGCCTGTATTTTCTTGGAAACGGAAAGCCCGCTCTCTTATGGACCGGCTCCCATACGGTTTTTCATCCGGATACAAAAGCGGTCTGTATGAAAACGGGAGACGAACTGCGTCTGGAAGAGTGCGCCGTTTTATCGGAGGATACAGTTCGTTTTACCGGACGGTTTCCAACTATATATCTGGCCGGATCTGTCGTAGTGCTGCGCCACAGTGAGCGCATGCATGCGGGAATCTTTGTGGAGAACTGCGAAAACGTAACATTCGAAAATATCACAGTATACGCTACCGGAGGGCTGGGGATTCTCTGCCAGTTTAACAGAAATCTAAACTTCCGAAAAGTATCTTTCCGTGCAAATACCAAAAAAGGGCGCCTGGTTGTAAACGGCCATGACGATGGATTGCATCTTACCAATAACAGCGGTACGATCACGGTTGAAAACTGCTACTTTCACGGTCTTATGGACGATCCTATCAATGTCCACGGCCTTTGTGCCCGGATTGAGAGGATCATAGACCGCCGTACGGTCATCGGAAGGTATGTTCATCCTCAATCGGTAGGGTTCCGGTTGTACGCCCGGCAGGCCGATCTGTTTTCCGTCATCCGCAGCACCACCATGCACAGCATAGGTCAAGTTCACGCCGCTTCTTTTCAGTTGCTGAATAGGGAAACCTTCCGTCTGCAATTTTCAGAAGATTTGCCGGAGGAAATCAAGGAGGGAGATGCGCTGGAAAACCTGACCAACACCGCATCCTTTCTCTGCCGGAACAATTTTTTCGGTTCCTGCCGTGCAAGAGGAATTCTGGTATCTACTCCTAAACCGGTGCTGGTGGAGGACAACTTGTTTCAGACGGCCGGAAGTGCTATTCTGATTGCGGGGGACGCCAACTATTGGTATGAATCCGGTGCATGCCATGATGTAACCATCCGGCGGAACAGTTTTGCGGCAGAATGCCTAGCTACACCCTATGCTGGATGCAAAGCGGTTGTCAGCATCTGTCCTGAGATACCGGAGCCGGACGCCGATCACCCTTTTCACCAAAACATTTTGCTGGAGAACAATACTTTCTTTTCGCCTGGGATCCCTGTGGTGTATGCATTCTGCACCGAGAACCTAAAGCTGCGCCACAATCGGATAATTCGCTGTAAAGGGTATGTTTGCGCCGAAGATAGGGCGCTGATGGAATTAGATACCTGCAAGCGAATTACACTGGAAGACAATCAGACAATTGGAGAATTTCCAAATAAATTTCTCGCCTTTACACATATTCAACCAGATGAGATTATTGAGTGGGAGTAACCCGTTAGAAAGCAGTACTTGCTATTGTTATGTTGCTAATGGACCAACAGCTTGTGTATTTTGTTGATTCTCTCATAAACAGCAGGCCCTTAAATTGCCTCGATTTTATTAAAATGAGCTCTTCCTATTTGTGGGCCGGCCGGGACCAGATGCATAAGCTGGCTGCCAACTTAATCTCCAACGCGGTCAAATATAACAAGCAAAACGGCTGGGTGAAGATAAATCTCACCGACATGCCCACCAAGCTGAAATTAAAGGTGTCCGACACGGGCATCGGCATCCCCAGCGAAAGCCAGGGACGGATTTTTGAACGTTTTTACCGGGTGGACAAGGGCCGCAGCTGCCGCATCGGCAGGACGGGGCAAGTTTTTAGGAGGACATTCTATGCACACGGCCAGAAACAAACACCGCTTTCTCATCGGGAAATACCGGCTTTTCACCCAAAAGCTCACTCGCCCGGTGCGGGTAGCGCTGATTACCGACCTGCACGACAGCGAATATGGGGAGGACCAGGCGGCTTTAAAAAACGCCCTTACCCTTGTCCATCCCCACCTTATCCTGCTGGGCGGAGATATGCTGGATCATCAGGTGAAAGCCAGGGGCGCCCAAACGCTTTTGCCCTGGCTGGGGAGCACCTATCCCTGTTATTACGTCACCGGCAACCATGAATACTGGTCGGGGGATATCCGAGCTGTTAAGGAGTATGTGGGACGCTGGGGTATCAAGGTGCTGGACGGCTGGGGGGAACTCATTTTTCCAAACGGTATGCCCCTTTGGATCGGCGGCGTAGACGACCTGGATCATAACCGTGCCGCCCGGCTGTTTCCCTCCTCCCCCACCTGGGCGGAAGAGCTGGACTCCTGTATACGCGCCTCTCAGGAACATGAGGACGCTTACCGCATCCTTCTCTCCCACCGGCCGGAGCTGACGGCTGCCTATGAGAAAACCGGGTTTGACCTGATCGCCTGCGGCCACGCTCACGGCGGCCAGGTCCGCCTCCCCGGCCTGTTAAACGGCCTGTACGCCCCCGGCCAGGGGCTTTTCCCCCGCTGGGCCGGAGGGCGGTACCGGTTGAGCCCCAAAACAACCATGATCGTCAGCCGGGGGCTGTCGCTCAAGCATCCTCTGCGCCTGGGGAACCCGCCGGAGCTGGTTGTTTTGGACATTCTCCCTGCTGAGGAGATTTTTTCTTTAAGAGCAACATAAACAGAAATCAGAGGCGTACGCTATGAATCTTCATCTTAGATTCCGTTCCAAGGCATTCCGTTTTTTTCATGAAGCGTTTGCTTTTGAAACCTTTGGAAAATCCATGGGACGGGCTGCCCAAGTCGCTGCGGTAGAATTTAAAAATCTTTCGCCCAAGGAGCAGAATCTGGGGATAGACTGGCTTTGGGAGCTGATTTCACAAAATCCCCAAAAATACTATGATAGTTCCTATCTTAAGGTGATCGCCTATGCAAAGGACAGAAGGTTTCTGCCTTTTTTAGAGGCTTATTCGAAGCGGTTGGAAAAACGAAATCACCAATTTGTCACCAATTGGATCGATAAAGACGAAAACCGGTCGATAACCGTGAGAACAGACTACGATGAAGATTTAAAAATCTGCCGGGAAGCAATCCAAGAGATCAAAAAGCACCCGGAAACATAAACTCAATGTTATTTACACTCAATATTTTACCTATCATAAAAAGGAGCGCTGCAAAACTTACGTTTGCAGCGCTCTTTTTTCATCGATTTATAATAGGTTTCGTGCTCGGCCTTCTCCTCACGCGGAACCCTGGGGCTTTTTCTTGGGCAGGATCACCGAAATGGAAGTCCCTTCGTTTTCAATGCTCTTAAGGGTGATCTCTCCCCCATAGGCGTTGACAATATGCTTGACGATGGAAAGCCCCAGCCCGGTTCCGCCGATGCGGCGGCTGCGGCCCTTGTCCACCCGGTAAAAACGCTCAAAAATCCGTCCCTGGCTTTCGCTGGGGATGCCGATGCCCGTGTCGGACACCTTTAATTTCAGCTTGGTGGGCATGTCGGTGAGCTTTATTTTCACCCAGCCGTTTTGCTTGTTGTACTTAACCGCGTTGGAGATTAAGTTGGCGGCCAGCTCGTGCATCTGATCCCGGCTGGCCCACAAACCGGCCTTGCCCTCCACCTCGATCTGGATGTTCTGGGCAGCCGCCTGGGGAGCCATGTTTTCCACCACTTCCCGGCAGACCTCGCTTAGCTCTACATAAGCGTATTCCTCATCCCGGATGCCGGCCTCCAGCCGGGAGATCATCAGGATATCGTTGATAAGGTTTGCCATCCGCTTGCTTTCGGCGATAATCCGGGAAAGATATTCCTGCTGTTTGGCGGGATCGTTAATAATCCCCGCCTCCAAAATTTC
Source organism: uncultured Clostridia bacterium (assembly GCA_944386475.1). Lineage (GTDB taxonomy): Bacteria > Bacillota > Clostridia > Oscillospirales > Ruminococcaceae > Metaruminococcus. The sequence continues at coordinate 9,933 of CALXBH010000008.1, forward strand.
CGCAAACCCCTGGATGGAGGTAATGGGAGTCTTGAGCTCATGGGAAGCATTGGAGAAAAAGTCCTGCCGCAGCTGATAGGACGTCCGGTCGGAGGTCACGTCGATAATCAGGATGATAACCCCCACGTTTTGATGGGCGTCGCGGATAAAGTCGCCGGTGACCTGGGTGATGTGGATGGATACAATGCGGTTATCCGACAGGGTGAGGTCAAAAATACTGGATTTTCCGCCGGTGATGGCGTCGGCTACCGCCTGCCCCACCTTGGTATTGGACACCAGATGGATCAAGTGCTTGCCCACTACATCCTCCTGGCAGTCAAAAAAGGCCTTGGCGCTGTGATTGACCGTCAGGATATCCTGTTTTTCGTCCAGAAGGATCAGGCCTTCCTCCATGTTGTCCAGAATAAAGTCCACCTTTTCCCGCTCGTTGTCAAGCTTGGCGGCAGAGGTCTGAATCTCCCGGGAAAGGGCCTGGATCCGCTGGACGATCCTGTCCAGCTCCTCATAGCGGATACCGTCAAATTCCACCTGATAGTCGCCCTGCTTCATCTGGTCCAGGCCATCCGCCACTTGGTTTAATGGCTTTACCACCTGATCGGAAAAACGGCGGGCCAACAGCAGCGCTATCAGCAGCGATGCCGCCACCGCTACCAGCAGTGCAGGAAGCTGTTTGGCCGCCCCCACCAGAACGCCGTCGTACTCCTGTGCGATGCGCAAAAGGTTCCCGTCGTCAAGGCGGATAGCCACGTACAAAAGCCCCTGTCCCAGGGTGGCGGAATTTCGCTGGGAAATCCCCGTCCCGGTCTCAAGGGCCATTTGTATCTCCTCCCGCTCCTTATGATTTTCCATCTGGGCGGGGTCAGCTTCGGAATCAGCCAGCACCCGGCCGTCCGGCGCCACTACCGTGACCCGGACTCCCTGCGCGCTTTGAGCGCATTCTTCTGAAAACGCATCCAGATCCATGCCGGACTGATACTGAACGGCCATCACCTGAATGAGCCGCAGCATATCCTGCCGGGTCTGCTGTTTGGCGCTGTCTGCATATAAAAAGGAAGAAATTCCTGAAGCCAGCACCAGTGCGGTCAAAATGACAATCAGGAATTTTGTGAAAATCGCTTTTCTCATGACTCGGCTGCGGGTACGCCGCCTTCGGCCGCCGGCTGCGCCCGAAAACGGTATCCTACTCCTCTGACGGTTTTAATGTACTTGGGATTCTCCGCATCATCCCCCAGCTTTTGCCGCAGGGTACGGATGTGCATATCCAAGGTGCGGGTTTCGCCCACATAGTTGTAGCCCCACACCAGGTTTAAAAGCTCGTCCCGCTCCACCACCTTGTTGGGGTTTTGCATCAGGATCTTTAAAAGCTCAAACTCCTTTAAGGTAAGCTCTATCAGCTCCCCGTCCTTTAACACTTCCCGGGTTTCGGTGTTGACCACCAGCCCGTTGGCGGAGAGCACCGTCTGCACCTGAGCGGCGCTGCGGGCCGTCCGGCGCAAAAGGGAGCGGATGCGGGCGGTGAGTTCCAAAATGCCGAAAGGCTTTGTCATATAATCGTCCGCGCCCGCGTCCAGGCCGTTAACCTTGTCGATCTCGCTGTCCTTGGCGGTCAAAAGGATGATGGGAAGATCCCGGGTACGGGGTTCGTCCCGCAGCTTTTTGATGGCGGTAATCCCATCCATTTTGGGCAGCATCAAATCGAATACCACCAGGGCGGGCAGAGACTTTGCAATCGCCTCCAGCCCTTCCTCAGCGGTCTCGAAAGCGCCCACCTGATAACCGAAGGAGGTTAACGACACCTTAACCAGTTCCCGAATATTTTCATCGTCTTCAATAATATAGATCGTTTCTGCCATCGGTTGCGTTCACCTTTCCTGTGAAGGGATAAAAGTATGAAACATTATAAGATGCGGGTATGCTTGTGTTCGCCGGTTTTGTAAAACTCCACCCACTCGCAGATGTTCACCGCGTGGTCGGCAATGCGCTCCAGATACTTGGCGATCATCAAAAAGTCGATCGCCCGATCCGGATCTTCATCGTCGTTGGCCCGTTTTAAGAAGACGATCAGCTCCTGTTTTACCTTGTTAAACAGGCTGTCCACCTCATCGTCCCTCTGGATGGTTTTATGAGCCAGATCCAGATCGTTGTGGACAAAGGAAGAAATAGAATCGTGCACCATCGAAATAGCCACCGACGCCATATTGGGGATATGCTCCACCATGGTGTAGATATGCTCGCCCGTGATACGCAGGGAAAGCTCTGCAATGTCCGCCGCGTTGTCGCCGATGCGCTCCATATCCGTAATCATCTTGAGCGCTGTGGAAATCGCCCGCAGGTCCCGGGCCACCGGCTGCTGGCGCAAAAGCAGGGATAAACATCTAGACTCGATGGTCTTTTCAATATCGTCCACCGCGCGGTCATCCTGGATAACGGCTTTTGCACCCTCCGGATCCTGGTTTTTAAAAGCAGCGATGGAATTTTTAATGGCTTCCTCCACCAGCGCGCCCATTTTAATCAGCTCTACGTTGAGCTGCTCCAACTCATTGTCAAAATTCGATCTTGCACCCATCGGATTTACTCCTCCATTATAACGTAATTTTTTTTGCCCGTAAAGGACAAAATGGATTATCCAAACCGTCCGGTGATATAATCCTCGGTCTTTTTCTGCTTGGGCATCGAGAACAGATCTTCCGTCTTGCCGTACTCGATCATCTCACCCACCAGGAAAAAGGCGGTGTAATCCGAAATACGGGTGGCCTGCTGCATGTTGTGGGTAACGATGGCCACCGTGTACTTTTTCTTCAGCTCGCTCATGAGCTCCTCGATCTTCATGGTGGAGATGGGGTCCAGCGCGGAGGTAGGTTCATCCATCAGCAGCAGCTCGGGCTCCACCGCCAGGGCCCTGGCGATGCAAAGGCGCTGCTGCTGGCCGCCGGAAAGGCCCAGCGCCGATTTCTTCAGCCGGTCCTTGACTTCATCAAAGATGGCTGCGCCCTTCAGAGAGGTTTCCACGATCTCGTCCAGCTGGGCTTTCTTTTTAATGCCGTGGATCCGGGGGCCGTAGGCAATGTTGTCGTAGATGCTCATGGGGAAGGGATTGGGCTGCTGGAACACCATGCCCACTTTTTTCCGCAGCATGGTGGGGTCGCATTTGGGGGAGAAGATGTCCTCCCCGTCCAACAGCACCGTTCCTTCGATCTTCACATTGGGCACCAAGTCGTTCATCCGGTTGAGGGTCTTCAAAAAGGTGGATTTGCCGCAGCCGGAAGGGCCGATAAAGGCGGTGACGCTCTTATCGTAGATATCCATGGAGACATCCTTCAAAGCATGGTTGTCTCCGTACCACAGGTTCAGGTTTCTTACCTCACATTTTACCGTTTGCTGTTCCATATTACAAGTCCTTTCTGGCGATTCCTTCTCCAACAGAATTCATAATTAACCCTCTGCGCTGGTTTTCTTGGCGAAGCGGTTGCGCACCAAGCCGGCACAGATGTTGATGAGCAGCACCAGCACGATCAATACCAGCGCAATGCCAAAGGCGTTATCGGTGTCGTTATTTGCCGTATAGCGCAGGTACATTTCCACTGTCAGGGTAGCGCCGGACTGCATGGTGTGTCCGAAGAAATGGCTGACCATATTGGAACCGCTGCCTGCGGTAAAGATCAGCGCCGCACTTTCGCCCACGATACGGCCGATGGCCAGGATAACACCGGTGGCGATGCCGCCGATGGAGCTGGGCAGGATCACGGTGCGGATCATGTACCATTTGGTGGCGCCGATGCCCAGAGCACCGGAGCGATAGCTCAGAGGAACGGTTTTCAAAGCCTCCTGAGCGGTTCTGGTGATGGTGGGCAGGATCATCAGGGTCAGGGTCAGACATCCGCAGAGAATGGAAGTGCCCATGCCGCAGACATTTCCGAAGAACACCATGCCGAACAGGCCGAACAAGATGGAGGGAATACCGGACAGAGTCTCGGTGGTAAATTCAATGATCTTCACCAATTTTCCGGGCTTGGCGTATTCATTCAGGAAGATGGCGCTGCCAACGCCCAGGGGAGTGGCGATTAACAGGGTGATGACAATGATGTACAGGGTATTAATCAGGTTGGGCAGAATACCGTAGGTCCCTTGCAGGAAGGAGCGCTGACCGATGATGAAGTTGGGGTTGGCGATGATCACAGGCAGGCCCCGGATCACCACATAGATGATAATCCCGGCGATCAAAGCCACGGCGATAAAGGCGCAGAAGATAATCAACACCCGCAGCACCATGTCGCTGGTGCGCTTTTTCTTTGTCAAGATGGAGAAATCGTTGCTCAGGTTGCTGTGGATCACAGAAGCAGTTTGGGTACTCATTCTTTCTCCACCCCTTTCTTCAAGACTACGTTCACCAGCACGTTGATGATCATGATAAACACGAACAGCACCAGGCCGATGGTGAACAGCACCTGACGGTGCAGACCGGAAGAATAGCCCATCTCCGACACGATACCGGTGGTCAGGAAACGCACCGAGTTGAAGGGGAAGGGCACATTGGCCACGTTGCCGCAGACCATCACCACTGCCATGGCTTCGCCCAAGGCACGGCCGATACCCAGCACCACGCCGGTGAGGATGCCGCTCTTTGCTGCAGGGATGGTAACCTTGAAAATGGTCTGGATCTTGCTGGCGCCCAGCGCCAAAGAAGAAGAGCGGTAATCCTGGGGCACAGCCCGGAGAGAGGATTCACTGACGTTGATCACGGTGGGCAGGATCATAATGGCCAGCACCAGAATGGCGGAGATCAGGTTTTTGCCGCCGGTCATCTGGTGAGATGGGTCATTGGCAAAGATAGCCTCCTCAATGTCGTACATCAGCGGACAGAGGATGATGGCGCCCAGCAGGCCGTACACCACGCTGGGAATGCCGGCCAGCAGTTCCACGCAGGGCCGGACGATATTGGCCAGTTTGCTGTTGGCGATCTCTGCCAAAAACACCGCCGCCAACAGGCCGATGGGAACGCCGATGCAGATGGCCAGGGCAGTGCCGAAGATACTGGCCAGGATCAGGTAAGCGATACCGAAGCTGGGATCGTCTGCGGTGGGGCTCCAGACAGTGCCAAAAAGAATATCCAGAATGCCCACCTTTCCCAAAGCAGGGGCACCGGAAGCAATCAAATAAATGGTAATCGCCGCTACTGCCAGAATGGCCACGATGCCGCAGACAAAGAAGATGATAGTAGCAGTTCGTTCGATGGCCTTCCGGGATTGGTTGACCCCCAAGATGGAGGTCTTCCCGGAAGGAGCCACAGCCGGGTTGCTAGACTTGACTTTCATGGTCGGCTCCTTTTCCTTTTTGCTTCCCTTATTCTGCACAAAACAGCCGGGAGACTGGATCTACCGGCTGCTTGAACAAAGTCGAGAATGGTTTTCGTTGTTGTATCAGATGTGCCTCAGCTTACTCAGCGCTGGGACCGTCCACGGTGATCAGGCCTACCTGGCTGACCACTTGCTGGCCCTGCTCAGAGTACATGTACTCGAAGAAACCCTGGACCAGTTCGCTCTGCTCAGAGATTTCCCCTTTGGTGGCCATCACGAAGGGACGCTGCAGAGCGTAAGTACCAGCGGTGATGTTTTCTTCGGTGGCGTCAACGCCATCGATCTGAACAGCCTTCACGGTGTCGTCCAAAGCATCCAGGGACAGGTAGCCGACAGCGCCCTCAGTAGAGGAAACGGTGGTAGCTACGCCGCCGGTGGAGTCCAGCTCCTGAGCGTATGCACACTTGTCTTCGATGCCCAGCAGTTCTTCAAAAGCACTCCGAGTGCCGGAACCGGATTCACGGCCAACCACAACGATCGTCATGTCGGGGCCGCCCACTTCACTCCAGTTGGTTACTTCGCCGGTGTAGATCTGCTTCAGCTGATCCTGGGTCAGGTTGGACACGCCGTTGGCGGGGTTCACCACAACGGCGATGCCGTCGATGGCAACCACGTTTTCCACAATGCCTGCGGCCTTTTCTTCATCGGTCAGGGCACGGGAAGCATTGCCGATGTCCACAGTGCCGGCGGTCACAGCTTCGATGCCTGCGCCGGAACCGGTGAACTGAGCGTCGATCGTAACGTCGGGGTAAACTTGCGGGAACGCTTCCTGGAGAGCCTGGCAGAGGTTCTGCATGCTGGTGGAACCGGTCATGGTAATGGTTCCGCTCAGGCTGGTGTCAGCTTTGCCGGAATTACTGCCGGTGGAAGCGCTAGAAGTGGTTCCCGTGCTGTCACCGGTGCATCCGGCCAGCAGGGAAATGGCCATTACAGAGGCCAGTGCGATTGCTGCAAACTTTTTCATATTCATTTCTCTCCTTATCATCCCTGATTGTTCAGGGCACCCATGCGGGCTTGTTTTTCCTTTTCGGTTACAAACACAGTTTACCGGATCCCAGTGGGTTTCAAAAGCACGAATCGGTATAGGAATTGTAAATCCAGATATATTATCTGTAAAGTTTGTGTAAACTTGCAAAAACATATATTAAGTTTACAGATATCTGACATGGGAAATTCAGGGAATAGTCTGTTCCGCCTTTTTTCGCATCGCTTTTCTACAGTCTTATTTTTCAGTTTACCTAAATTACACATATATTAAGTTTAAAAGAGAGCACGGCAAGATGATTGCCAAATATAGGGATTCCATGCTATAATAAGATATTATCCAAAATCCTTTTGTCGCCCAGACTCCTCTTTCTATCATTTTGGACAGGCAAAAAGGTATAATCTTTCGAAACTTGTCATAAAACAATAACATGCGGCGACGGGCAGCCATGCTGCCAAAGCCGATCATCGCCGGAAAGGACGTGGAGATACATGCGCTATAACCGAATATCCCCCCGCGCCCTGCTGCTCTGGGAGCTGGCGGCGCTGATTATCGCCGCTGTTCCTATCGTCATTTTAAGCTTATTTTTCCCGGCCTTCTCCCTTTGGTGGAATGTAACCGTCCTGCCGGTGGCCGGTATCTATCTGCTGGCGGCGGTTTTTTATCTTCCCTTGCTTTATAAAAGTACCCGCTATGCTTTGGACGCCAGAAGGGTCCTTTATGAAAAGGGAATCTTTTTTCACCGCAAACATTTTATGAACCGGGAGCGAATTGTTTTTGTCACCGTGGCCAAAACGCCGCTGACCCCCTTGTTTGGCGTCAGCAGCCTGCTTATCAGCGCCACCGGCGCCAAAATCCGCATACCGTTTTTGGATACCTCTTCCGCATGTAGGCTGGCCCGGGAGCTCTCGCCGGAAATCGATCTCTCGTAAAAGGAAAGGCGGCATCATGGAATACAAACACGCGCACCCCATTAATATTCTGGAAAACACCAGCCGGTTTTTCCTGCTGCTTTTGTTCCCCGTCCTGCGGGGACTTCTGCTCTCGGGAGCCGGATTTGCCGCCTGGCTGGCCGGCGCTTGGTTTGACTTGATGATTATTGCGGGAATTGTTGGCCTCGGCTTTGTCAGCTGGTATTTTTACACCTACCGCGCCGGGGAGGACGGCATTTATGTGCACAAGGGCATCCTGTTAAAACAGGTGCGCTTTATCCCCTATGCCCGCCTGGCGACAGTGACGCTGGAAAAGCCCTTTTATCTGGCCCCTTTCCGGGCCGTCCGGCTGAAAGCGGATACCGACGCAGGCAATGCGGCGATATCCGACTTTTCCATCACCATGCGCCGAAACGACGCTCTGGCGCTGATCGCCAAAAGCCAGGTTCCTTTTCAGCAGCACAACGCCGGGCTGCGGCGGGTATATCATCCCCGGGGCCTTTATGTGGCAATTTTGTCGCTGCTGACCTCCAACACCCTCACCGGCGTGCTGTTTTTTTCCGCATTTATCTCCCAAAGCGGCAATCTGCTGGGGCAGGAGTTTGAAGACCGCCTGGTGGACAGCCTGACGAGTTTGGCCAAAATCCTGGCTTTCGGGATTCCGCCGGTGGCGGCGATTTTAGCCTACATCATCCTGGGCGGGTGGCTGATCTCCTTTGTGATGAACTTAATCCGCCACAAAGGCTTTACGGTGGTGCGCAAGGAAGACGTGCTGGACATCAGCACCGGTATCTTTGTCCCCCGCCGATATTCCATCGCCGTCAGGCGGGTTAATCTCATCGAGCTGCGGCAAAGCCTGACCACTAAGTTATTCGGGTTTTATTCGGTCTTTATCCACAGCTCCGGCTATGGGAAACAGAAAAACGAGCTGTCGGTCCTGATCCCTGCCGCCGATGAATTTGAGGCCCACCGCAATTTAAAGATGCTGCTGCCGGAGATCCCCGTAGGGCACAAACAGGTAAAGCCCCGGCTTAGGCCCCTGTCCCGCTTTTTGATCCCGCCGCTGGGATTTATTTTAGGGCTGTTTGTGTTTTTCTTTCTGTGTTACTGGCTGTTTGAAGCGTTCCGGGAGATCTTTTTGTTTGTAGGCATCATGGCGGAACTTCCCGCTTTGTGGTGGCTTTTGTTAAAGATTGTCTCCTTTTTCCATACCGGCATCGGCAAAAAAGGGGATGTTTACACGTTAAGTTACACCTATGCTTTCGTCATCTTCACCATCGCCGTTCCCGCCCGGCGAATCAGCAAGGTGATGTTCCGGCAAAGCCTGTTTCAAAAGATGGCTGATTGCTGCGACGTGATCGTGTACTCCTATGCGGAGGGTAAAAAACGGATGGTTGTTCCCAACATCAACACCCAGGACGCCCACGAGATGTTCGGCACCGATATTGGCCGGATGGCCAAAAAGCCCCCTAAAAAACGCAACAAATAATGTTACTGCCGTCAAAAAAAGCGCTTGCCGCCCCAAAAGGGCGGCAAGCGCTTTAGACTATCGAAAGACTTATTTTTCCGGTAAATGTTCTTTAACAGGGGTCGCCCGCAAGCCATGAACAGGTCCAGTAAAAATGGACAGTGACAAAAGCCCCCTGATGTAGGAAAATAGACTACATCAGGGGGCTTTGTTTATGGAGAAACGAAATTATACACACGTTCAAGCGTTGTTGC
>CALXBH010000009.1 GCA_944386475.1 uncultured Clostridia bacterium
ATCCGGCCATTATCCCTCGTGAGGATTTCCTAAATGTCCAGCTTGAACTGACCAGAAGGAACAGCAAAAAGAAGGTTTCCCAAAAGAAAACCAAGAGCGCGCTGGGCAAATACTGCAGCAAGTATGCACTTTCCGAAAGGCTGGTTTGCGGGGAATGCGGTTCCATGTATCGCCGGACCACTTGGGTAAAAAAAGGCAAGAAGAAAGTAGTCTGGCGCTGCATCAGCCGATTGGAATTCGGAACAAAATACTGCCAACATTCACCAACCATATCGGAAGAAGCCTTACATCAGGCAATCCTCCAATGTATTCAAAAAGTGGTCGGGGACAAAGAAGATATCCTAAAAAATCTGCGTGATGTTCAAGAAAACATTATCCTGTTTTCCGGGAATCAAATCACACCGCAATCGCTGGAAAAGCAAATAGACAAACTGCAGCAGGAAATGTCTGCCTTAGTTAAAATCATTGCTCAAGGCGGTGACAGTGACTTCTATGCCGCCAAGCTGCGGCAGCTTTCCGAACAGAAAATGGACCTCACCAACCAACTGCAGGAAATCCAGAAAAAGAAAATGGCAGATCAGGCACAGGAATATCAGTACCAACAAGCCCTGCTTTATATCAACAACGAGGAAAACCTGAATCTAACTGAATTTAACGATGACTTTATTCGAAGAATTATTGAACAGGTGACCGTTCTATCCGCTACCCAAATCAGAATACGATTTGTTGGTGGATATGAGCAGGACGCAAACCTGCCATTGAAAAAATAGGTTGCCTGCAAAAAAATAGCACCGATGTCCTCAATCCGGGGGGCATCGGTACTATTTTTTTGTGGGTAACTTTAGTATATAGAGAGAAAAATCACTTTCAAAATTGCAGCGTTTCTGTTATAATGAAAATGAGTAAGTGTACGTTGTAGATTGTTCTTTGAAATAAAAGATTTGTGAAGAAAGGGGGGAAAGCATGAAAGTTCAGCCCCCCCCACAAGTAGGAGATAGATTATTCTTATTCCATCGAGAGGTAATCATTACCAAGACCTATTTAACATTTCACCTTGTCAAAATTCGCTATATAAATGACATTGCTGAATTTTGTATAGACTATCATGCTTTATCTTCCCAGCCTGACTACACAAATTCAATTGGAATAAACAAGCTAAGAGGACGGATATAATGAGCAGTATTATGACATTTATTGAAGGATATATGACTGGAAACGCATGGGAAGAACTCTGTGTAAAATGTTATCGTCTAAGATATCAAAGAGAGCATTATACAGCTATCCCTGCAGTGCAAGGTGGAGATGCTGGTATTGAAGGATTTACTCATAGCGGAATAGTTCATCAGTGCTATTGTCCAGAACGTATATATTCAGATAATGAACTTTATACTCATCAAAGGGACAAGCTAACTGCAGATATCGAAAAATTAATGAATAATGGAGAGCGCCTTAAAAAATTAGGAGTTCCGCCTATTGCTGAATGGCATTTTAATATTCCTGAATATAAAGATCCGAGGATTCTTAGTCATGCGCAATCGAAGCAGCAAGAAGTGTTAACTGCCAAAAAGAAGAATCCTACTTTGTTTGCCTATATTTCTGATGATTTTAAAATACTTGTTAAAGTTGCAGAAGATTTTTCACCGGAAATTAGCAGAATTATTCGTACAAACCTTACTGATATGAAGCTTAATTTAGCTGTTCAACATCAAGAGAAGCCTGATTGGTCAAAATGTGATTCCCAAAAAGTCGCTAATATACGTCGTAAAGTAGGAGCAGTAATGCATGTTGACGAAGATGATCCTGATTTAAACTATGTGATTAATGTTTATATTGATTATTATATAGCTGGACTGGAAATCATGAATAACTTACAACTTCATTTCCCAGAAATATATGAAGATCTCTACAAATTAGAACAGAGCTATAAAAGAGAAGTTTCATTGAAAACTCGGATGAATACTGACCGGCAATTAAATCAAAGTTTATTTAATAATATCCTTAACGAGTTTCAAGAAAAACTCGAAAAAGATTTTTCCAAAATGCTGACACAAGCTTCCGTTGTAGAACTAAAACAAGATTTAGTCGCAAGTTGGTTGGCTGATTGTTCTATGGAATTCAGGAGTGTATAACTAATGGTAAATCAGTTTCCTCTACAAGGTGATATAATTTTTGATGCAAAACCAGATGCGGTACCTTATAACTATCGAATAAGTTATAAGGTTTCTCAGTTGTGTCTTATTATGTACATATGTGGATGGGGAACGTCTTGCTCGCTAATTAAACTTCATATGATATCCTTTGCATTGTTATCACGAAAGAACATGGACAATCTATTAGAGTTTTCTGATAAAACAAATGAATCAGTGGTAGTTAGGTTTGATCCAGCAGTAAATAGAGCACTTACATACGCAGTGGCTTATGGCTTTGTCGTACAACAGCAAAACGGGAATTATAAACTAACAGACCAAGGGAAAAATTTCGCAGAGCGAATTAAATTGGCTGGCGATCTAATGGTGACTGAAATTAGAGAACTTACAGATTTGTCAAAAAGACTTACTGAATCAAGGATTAAGGAACTCACTGAAATTTGGAGGGATAGACATGCTGAGGATTAATAGATTACGTGTTGAAATTAATACTGCAAACGGCATGTATGGAATAGATGAATCTTTTAAAAAAGGGTTAAATTTTGTGGCAAGTAAGGAAAACACTTGCGGAAAAAGTTCTATACTTGCAGCTATATATTATTGCCTTGGTTTTGAGCAGATACTGGGTGGTGTCGCAGGTATTGGTGGGAAGGTATTAACATCTGCTTTTAAAAATACAATTGATGACAATGGAAAATCATGGAATGTTACAGAATCTGGAGCCTATCTTGAAATCAGTAATGGCTCCGAAGAAATAACAGTTTATAGAAGCATTAAAGCAGAAAATAAAGACAATAGACTTATTACTGTATATTTTAGTGAATATGATTTGATTAGTAATCCCAAAACCCAGTCGGAAGATTTTTATGTAAACATTCAGCATGCTGCTACAAGTCAACGAGGATTTCATGCATTTTTAGAGGACTTTTTACATTTAAATCTTCCTTTAGTTCGCACATCTGATGGTAGTGAACGAAAACTTTATTTACAAATCATTTTTTCAGCTATGTTTATTGAACAAAAACATGGCTGGTCTGATATCCTGTCGGGAATGCCCGTATTTGGCATTCGAGAGTCGAAAAAGCGAGTGGTTGAATATATACTTGGTCTCGATACCTTTAAAAACGAAAAAGAGCGAGATCGACTAAATGGTATAAAAACAGACCTTGAAAATAAGTGGGAACAGCTTATCAAAGAAATACAGCGACGTGCTTATTCCGAATCTTGCGATATTGTTAATATCCCCGTGCATCCCTGTGTGCTTTCAGACAAACAGTTTTCGCGTATTGCTATTCTAACAGTTGAGAAAACTACTATAGATGAAAAAAACAATCAATTAAAAACGGAATATGACTCATTGCGTCAATTGAAGCCACGAGTGACTGATAATTTTGAGGCTTTAAATACAGAGCTTTCAGAAACAGAAGCAGCCATTCTCAAATTTGAAGAGATTGTACGTCATCTAATGCAGAAATTATCTGGAATTAGTGAAACAATTCATCGGCTGACTTCTGATCTTCAACTTATTTGTACTGATATTAGAAATAATGAGGATGCAGCCAGATTACAAAAATTTGGTTCGGAAGTTAGTAATGGGCAGATAAGTGCAAATATTTGTCCAACTTGCAAACAGCAAATTCAAGATAATCTTTTAGAAGCTAATCCGTGTAGTGGCTTTATGAGTATTGAAGAAAACATACGGCATCTTAAGGCGCAAAAAAGTATGCTGGAATTTTCTCTCAATAGCCGTAAGAATACTCGTGACGCGCTACAAAAAGAAAAAGATAGCTATGAAAGTAGACTATTAACTTTACGCCGTTTAGCGCAAACCCTTCGGTCAGACCTTTTTACCACAACAGATACCGAAGCATCTGAAGCAATAATTTTAAAAAAGATAGAAATATCGAAACAAATTGAGCAGTTATCAGATTTGCAAGATGCATTTTATTCTTTTCTTGATAATCTAAATGACTTATCGGAAAAGTGGAATGATTATTTAGAGCAGAAAAGTCGTTTGCCGAAGAAGGGGATTTCTGAAATGGATATGAGCAAAATAGCTCTATTGAAATCTCACTTTATTGACAATCTGCGAAGATACCACTATAGTAGCTTATCAAGTTTTGACGGTATAGAAATCTCAGAAGAATCTTTGCTACCAACCATTGATGGATTTGATATGAAATTTGATTCATCTGCAAGTGATGGAATCAGAACAATTTGGGCTTTTACACTGGCTCTTTTACAGGTTTCGATTGAAAAAGACGGAAATCATCCCGGAATTATTATTTTTGATGAACCCGCTCAACAAAGTATAGTTTCAGAAGATATGAACAGCTTTATTCAGTCAGTATCTGAAGTTAGTTCCCAAAGCCAGATAATTATGGCCATAACACTTAATAGTCATGAACTTATTCATATTATTGATGAGTTGGATACCGATAAATATCATAAGCTGGAGATTGCAGATAAAGCATTTAAACGATTTGAAAAAATGGGCTCAAGGGAAGTGTCAGATTAAGTAACTGAAAGGGGCATCTAAAGTGACCACCCCTTCCAGACTGAGTCTGGACGCAATTCGCGTTCGGACTCTTTTCTTTTTGCCCGGGCAATGCGCTCGCGTTTGGGGCGGCATCGAAACCGTTTGCCTTTTCCGCACCTGCGGTGAGCAATTCGCGCTCCGCAGGTTTTCTTTTTTTGTAACACTGTGCCCGCGTTTGGGCGGCATCGAAACCGTTCGCCTTTTCCGCACCTGCGGTGAGCAATTCGCGCTCCGCAGGCGTGCTCTTCTGTAGGTATCATCCACGTTTAAAACGGTATGTCAACTGTTCCCCTCTGCTAACCAAAAATCCGATATGTTTTGACATATCGGATTTTTTATGTATACTGATGTTTTATAAGGGATAAATCACCGAAAATCGTTTATGGGGAGAGGATGAACGGGAATGCACAACGGAATCTTACGGGATAAAGGATATATCCGCCGGTTAAGCGACGTTCTATATGGGCAATATGGGATGATCGCAGCTGAAATAACGCCTGCCAATCGCGGATATTATGGAGAAACTTGGAAAGTGCGTGCAAATTCCGGATGTTATTTTTTAAAAATGGATTATCTGCCCTTCCATCAAAAAAGATTTCAGCAAAGCCTATCTGTTGTAGAATACCTGTGTGAACGCGGGATCGATTTTGTCGGGAAAATTATCAAAGCTCGGGAAGATAAGCTTTATTTCCATTTTGATACGGCAGTTGGCGGGTTATTTGAATGGGTGGACGGCGAACAGGTGGAGACAGATGAAACCAAAAGTGCGGAGTATCAAATGCTGTGCCAAATATACCGACTGACAAAACCAGGGTTTAACATTCCTACTGCCTCGTTTTCCGACGATGCGGCGATGCACTTTTACAAACAGTGGGAGACGCTTAAATCGGCCCCTAAAACGGATGGGGATTGTGCGGTGCTCGCGGTTTTAGAACGCTTTAAACAAGAGATATCGCACTGTGCCTCACGGCTTTCCAAGCTTGCGGAACTCTGCCGGCAGGATGAAAGCGCCTTTTATCTGACGCATGGCGATGCAGGCGGCAATTTCTTTATCGGGAACGGACGAAATTATATTTTGGATTGGGATGAAGTGATGTACGCCCCTCTGGAGCGGGATGCATGGGTGATGGGATGCTATGACTGGGCGCGAAAACTATTTAACGATACACTCAAAGTAAATGGGATTTCCTATCAGCTGCGACCGGAAAGACTGGCTTTCTATTGTTATCACATGTATTTCTTTTATCTTAATGAATTTTTGATGACTCATCCCATCAGCGATAAAAGCCAAAGAATCGCCGAATATTTAGAGGATGGATGGATTAAAAGCAGGATACAGTTTGCAGATACAATAGCATAATTGCCGGTTTTAAAAGCCAGACATAGCTGGAAAGGCAAGCATAGAGGGCTTAGAGTACGCAGAAATTTTTTAGGCAATTTTTTCGCATGTTATGAAGGCCGTAGAAAGGAAGGCGATAAGGGATGAACCGTGAGGTTATGTTGTTTTTCAATGAGCATATAGACGCATTACCGCTGTATGAAGCACTGGAAAAACGAATCTTAAATGAAATAGAAAATGTACATGTTAAGGTGCAAAAAAGCCAGATTTCTTTTTATAACAAGCATCTTTTTTCCTGCGTTTCTTTTGCCCGAATCCGTCGAAAGAAAGATTGTCCGCCTTATTACATAGTCGTTACCTTTGGGCTGGATCACCAATTGGATTCCTCGCGGATTGAAATAGCCACCCAGCCTTATCCCGCCCGGTGGACGCATCATTTGATGATTTCTCGGCTGGAAGAAATTGATGAGGAGCTTATGACATGGCTCAAACAAGCTGCTGTATTTTCAGCGGCAAAATAAATAAAAAAGGCCGAATCCGGCAGCGGCAGGGGGGCGCTTGTGTCTTCTGGACCGGGCATCAAAAAAGAGCCGTCAGATACTCGTACAGCGCCTTTTAAAGGTTTGTGCCGGAAGCTTGCCTCGCAGCCGGAATGCCGTTATAATAAGAGGCATAGGCGGTGAGGCATATGATTATTAAAATCACGCAGACAGCATCAAACGTCAGGCAGACCTATGATATTACAAGCGATGCTTTTTATTTTAGCGGGGAAGCAGGGAGCTTTTCCCGCCTGCAAAATATCACCATATCCAATGCCGATACGACGATAAAAGGCGTTTACAAGGTGGCAAAATGGGTCAATTATATTCCTTTTCGCTATTTTTTTGGGTGGGAAAACCGGACAAAAATATTTTCCCTTTACCAGAACGGTGAGCGCTGCGGCAGCCTTTATTTCTCTAAACATGGTTTTTTAAAAAGCTGCTATGTGATGACGCTGGACGACGGCAAAACTTTTCACTGCTATTCCATCAGCAAAGGCTCTTTTGATTATGTTTGCATCTTTGACGGCGAACAGCAGATCGCCTTGCTGGAAACCTATTTGAGCGTCAATGATTATAAATACACCCACAAATTATATCTGCTGGAAAGCCATGATCCTTATGGGGAGCTGCTGTCCTTTTTCGCTGTCTATTATGCAAGCGACCAGTTTGCCCAGCGGATGCATATGAGCAAAGGATCTGTTGCCGAAAAGTCCTGGTCCTTTTCCAGATACAACCACAAGTATGACGCCTCCTTTCGAGAAACCCATTTCCCGGACGAAAACTTTTTTGGAAAAACCCATCTTTTTCAGCAGCTATGAAAAGCGGATGCCCAATGTGGCAAGGGCGGATATTCTGCTTACAAAAAACAGGCCTGGACGCACCTTAGCGCCCAGGCCTGTCGCATATATTCTGTTCTTTAGCTGTTTTTCATAATGGTGCTTTCTACCGTGTCCGCCACATGCTCACAGGTATCCATGCATTTTTCCAGATAGTTATATATTTCCCGCCAGGCGATAACCTCTCGGGGGTCCTCACAGGTGTCGTGGAGATTGTACATACAGGAGATAAACAGCTTGTCCGCTTCTTCTTCCAGGGTGTTGATCTGGACAATATGGCCGTGAATGTTTTTGGAGCGCTTAAAGTTTTCGAACTCATTCATCAGCTCCCGGACCTCTTCACAGCAGCGGATCAGGATGTCCACCATCTCCAGCGCGTCGGCGCGGATACTGGATACCCGGTTATAATAGATCTTAATTAAAACATCCTCGATCTGGTCGGTCATATCGTCCAGATTTTGGCTTACCTGGATGATATCCTCCCGCTCAATGGGAGTGATAAAAGCCTTAACCAGGGTGTTGAGCAGTTCATGTTTTTTAATGTCCGCCTCATGCTCCAGCTCGTGGATTTCGTCCAGTCTCTGGGACAGCGACGCCACATCAAAGCTGCTCATGGTTTCTTTCAGCAGATAAGCCGCCCGGCAGGAATAATCGGCACAGTCGATAAAGTTTTGAAAATAAAAGGAATCTTGTTTTTTTGACATGCTTTTCCCTCAATCCGTAAATGAAATATGATGGACTTAAAAGATCGTAATGAACAGCTTGGCCATTAAAAAGCTAATCAGCCCGCATCCTGGGAAGGTAAAAATCCAGGTAAGCATCATGTCCTTGACGACCCCTAAATTAATGGCGGAAAGGCGCCTGACCGCGCCAACCCCCATGATCGCGCTGGTTTTGGTGTGGGTGGTAGACACCGGGATTCCCAAAAGGCTGGAGTATAACAGGCAGAATGCCGCCGCTAAGTCGGCGGAAAAGCCCTGATATTTTTCCAGCTTGACCATATCCATACCCACGGATTTAATAATCTTTTCACCGCCTACGCTGGTGCCGGCAGCCATGATAATGCTGCACAACAGCATCAGCCAAACGGGGATAGAAAAACCGGATACATTGTCCTGACCGTTGGAAAATGCAAGCCCTAAAAACAGCACGCCGATAAACTTCTGACCGTCCTGAGCGCCGTGCATAAAACTCATAGCGGCGGCGCCAAAGATCTGCGCCCCTTTGAAAAAGCGGTTTGTCTTTCTCCGGTCCATCCGGCTGCAAATAACACTGACCAGTTTGCATACCACCCAACCGGTGATAAACCCGAAAAGAAGGCTTAACACCAGGCCGTACAGCACCTTGGCCCATTCATTCATGTTCACGCCGCCGATGCCGTTTTGGATGGCGATGGCCGCGCCGGTAAGTCCGGCGATCAGGCTGTGGCTTTCGCTGGTGGGGATTCCAAAATAGGAGGCGCCCACGCTGTAAACCACAATCGAGAATAACGCCGCGCACAAAGCGATCAGCGCTTCTCGGGTATTGCCGCCAAAATCCACCATATTGCTGATGGTAGAGGCCACCGAGCTGTTGATCTGGGTCATGACAAACACGCCCAGGAAGTTAAATAAAGCGCTCATCCAGATAGCGCTGCGCACCCGCATGCAGCGGGTGGTCACACAGGTTGCGATAGCGTTGGGAGCATCTGTCCAGCCGTTGACAAAAATCACGCCCAGTGTAAGCACCACTGTAATGAGCAGCACGGGGCTTGATACAATTCCCTGCAAAAAAGCCGCAAATGAAATATCCATAAACACCCTACCTACTAAAATGAGATCCTGTTGTTTTCACAATAAAAAGGAGGCAGAACTTCCGCGTCCGAAATTCTGCCTCCTTCCCTTGTTATCCGTCGTCAGCGAACCGGCCCGCCGGCAAAAGGAGCCTTCGGAAAGCTTCCGAAAGCTTTTTCCTATAACAGGCTCTATATATCATAATCTAGTAAATTAAGTGTAAATCTTATGTAAAAATAAGTCAATAGAAATCCCGCTATTTCGACAAAATATATAAATATCCGGCGGGATTCCGCCCTGTCTTTAATGAGAAATAGACAGATTGCGGAGACGCTTTATTCTGTCTGCTGCGGCGGCTTTACTCCTTCTTTTCACAGATTTTGCATATTCTGTCCATATGCTGGGAGAGGCAAAAAGAAGGGGATTACAAAAGGAAAACCATTCGCTTTTTGCAGGGGAATATGGCAGCCAGCGATGTACCTTCTTACAGCAAAACGCCCGCTAATAAAAGCAGGGCTAAAAAGCCGATGTTGCACAGGGTAAACCATAAAAAATACCGGCCCCGTTTGGCAGGGTATTCCTTGGCCACCATCTTGTAGGAGATTAAGCTCGCCATCGAGGCGATCAGCGTCCCAAGGCCCCCTAAATTGCAGCCCACGATCAGCTCCGGCCACTGCTCGGTAAACCCGGACAGCAAAAGGGCTGCGGGCACGTTGCTGATTACTTGGCTTACCAATACGCTCACCAGCTCCACATGGCCGGCAAGGATAGAGGAGAGAAACGCCTTAACACTTTCCAGACTGCCCATATTTCCGGTGAAAATGAAAAAGGCGAAAAACGTCCCTAAAAGGGAATAATCCACCTGGGCCAGCAGGCTCCGGTCCGCAAACAACAAAAAGACGGCGATTACCGCCGCCACCGCCAGAGGCGGGACGACCTTAAACAGCCCTAGTAGGCACAACCCGAATCCCAATGCACAGAATACAAGGGGCTTGGCGGCGCCGGCGAGCCTTTCGGGCGCGGCGATTTTAGCAACCGGCGCAGATTTTTGCAATAAGATCAAAACTCCAAGCCCTATGCCGGACAGCAGCACATAGGGGAGCATCAGGCCGCACAGCGCCCAAAAGCTCATGCCCGACCGGGCATACAGATAAAGGTTCTGGGGATTTCCCATGGGGGTGAGCATGCTGCCTAAGTTGGCGGCCACCGTCTGCATCACCACCACCGGGATCAGCAGCTGTTCTTTTTGCGCCATGCGCAGCACGATGATGCCAAAAGGCACAAAGGTAATCAGGGAGACATCGTTTGTGATCACCATGCTGCATACAAAGGGCAGGAATACCAAAACAAACAGCATTTTGCGGGAGGTGTTTGCCTGCAAAAGCAGTCGGCTGCCCAGGTAGCCAAACAGTCCGGCTTTCTGCACCCCCTTCATCACCGCCATCAGGCTGAACAAAAGGGCTAATGTGTTCCAGTCGATATAGGAAAAATAGGCGGTGCTGGGCGGTACCCAAAAAGCGGAAACAACTGTCAGCACAACAGCGGCGCACAAAACCACTTCCCGGGACAGAAATCCGGCGCACCGCTTTAAAAATTGCTTGATTGCCATTGCCATCCACCTTGTTTTTAAAATCATCAGGGCAGACGGTCCGAAAACCGTTCCGCCGGATAGGGAGACAAAAGTTTAACCGCGACAAAAGGAGTGCTGCGAAACATTCGTTTCACAACACTCCTTTCTTGTGGGAAACAATAGGCCGCAGCATCCTTTGTTTCCGTTTTCTGTTAGATGATTGCCAGCAGGACAAAGTTTAAGATAAACAGCCCTGTAGCTACCCAAAGGATAGGATGGATATCTTGGACCTGTTTTTTGCAGATCTTGGTGATGCAGTAGAAGATAAATCCAGCCGCAATACCATAAGAGATGCTGTAGCACAGGGCCATAAAGACGCCGGCAAAAAACGCGGGCACGGCCTCTTCAAAGTCATCCCATTTAATCTCCTTAAAGGCCGACATCATCATAATACCCACAACAACCAGAGCGGGAGCGGTGGCCGCAAAGGGGATTGCGCTTACAAAGGTGGCTAAAAATGCGCTGATGGCAAAGCAGATAGCGACTACCACGCTGGTTAAACCGGTGCGGCCGCCCGCGCCGATACCGGCGGCGCTTTCCACATAGGTGGTGGGGTTGGAGGTGCCGAAGATCGCGCCGATAGAAGTAGCGGTAGCGTCGGCAAACAGCGCTTTGTCCATTTTGGATTTAAAGCCGGGCTTGGTATCCATCGCCTGCTCGTCCTCATCGCT
Source organism: uncultured Clostridia bacterium (assembly GCA_944386475.1). Classification (GTDB taxonomy): domain Bacteria; phylum Bacillota; class Clostridia; order Oscillospirales; family Ruminococcaceae; genus Metaruminococcus. The sequence goes on from CALXBH010000009.1 coordinate 11,477, forward strand.
GAAGATACCGGTACGGCGGCCGGTGCCGATGAAGGTGCCGATGGTATCAAAGGTATCCGACATGCTGAAGGCAAAGATGGTCACCAGCACCAGCGGGAGCTTGCCTAAATCCGAGAACAAGGACGGCAGGCCGTCGCTGGTAAAGATTGCACCGAAGGTGGTGGGAAGCTGCTGGCAGGCGTCTACAAAGCTGATGGTGTCCGATGTCGTAGTGACATTCATCGGAATGCCCAGCAGGGCTGTGACCACGATGCCGATCAAAATAGCACCCTTGACTTTTAAGATCAGCAATACAACGGTCAGCGCCAGGCCGATTAAAAACAGCCAGAAAGCAGGCTGGTTCAGAGTTGCCAAGGCGGGTACGCCGGAGCCAAAGTTGATGATGCCCACGTTTAAAAGCCCCAGGTACGCGATAAAGATGCCGATACCGCCGCCAATTGCGTTTTGCAGGCTGCGGGGAATGGCTTTGATGATGTATTTGCGGATCTTTGTCACCGTGATGATGATGTTGATGATACCGCAGATAAACACCATGGATAATGCCTGCTGCCAGGTGAAGTTTAATGCAAAACAAACCGTATAGACAAAAAAGGCATTCAGTCCCATGCCAGGCGCCTGGGCGTAAGGAACATTAGCCACAAGGCCCATAATCAGGGTGCCGATGATCGCCGAGATGATGGTGGCTAAAAAGACAGCGCCCCATTCCATCCCCGCTTCGCTTAACAGGCTGGGGTTGACCGCGATGATGTATGCCATGGCAAAAAACGTGGTCAAACCGGCCATAATTTCCCGTCCAAAGGTGGTTCCGTTTTGTTTGAGTTTAAAGAGTCTTTCCAATACGTTCGCCTTCCTTTCTTAAGATAAATCCCCCAGCGGAAAACTCCTTGCCGCGTTTTACAGAGCATCCCGCTTATACTGCCTGTCCGGCGTTTTATTACCGCGCCTTCATCCCTTTCCCTCAGCTATGCCGGCCGCAGGGAGGGCTGTGCGGAACGGTATAGGCTCCGGACAACTATTTTTATTATAACACAAGTAAAAGCCATGGCACAATATGTATTTTTTTATCCTTTGCCCAATCTCTGTTTCACAGCTGGGGCCTTCCCATGTACCGGGAAAGGCCCGGGGAAACCTGTCCCCATATTGACCCTCGGCCCGGGAAGAGGTATGATAACCGTATAGACAATTTTCATGGAAGATCGACGGCCGAAAAGGAGGAGTAAGGATGGAATATATTAGTACCTATCAGTCCCCGCTGGGCGGGATTACCATGGCAAGCGACGGGGAAAACTTAACCGGGTTGTGGTTTGACGGGCAGAAATATTTTGGAAGCACCCTCACTGGTCATCCCCAGCGGGCGGAGCTTTCGGTGTTTGCCCGGACAGGGGAGTGGCTCTCGGTATATTTTAAAGGGGAAAACCCGGACTTTCTGCCGCCATTAGCCCCCAAAGGCTCCCCTTTCCGCCAGGAGGTGTGGGGGATTTTGCGAAAAATCCCCTATGGCCGGACGACTACCTATGGGGAGATCGCCGGCATCCTCGCCCGGCAGCGGGGGATCCCCTCCATGTCGGCCCAGGCGGTAGGCGGCGCGGTGGGGCACAATCCCATCTCGATCTTGATCCCCTGCCACCGGGTGGTGGGCACCGATGGCAGCCTGACCGGCTATGCAGGCGGGCTTTTAAAAAAATCCGCCCTGCTCGCCCTGGAGAAGGCCTCCTTGGGGTAATAAAGGCCCCTTTGTGTGCCACGGCGGAGAGAGGGTTTGTATTGAAAGACAGTTAAGATTCCAGAAAATAGCAAATCAAGATTTTTCAACCCTTTGGTGCGACAAAATTTTTGCGGACAGGCTTCTATAATAGAAAATGCCTCCCCGGCGCAAACGTATCAGTTTATGCGCCGGAGCGGCCATTTATTCTTAAAGTGGTGGTGTCTGCATGAAGTCCGCGTCTCTTCAGATAAAAACCGGCAAAAACAAAGCGGTAGACCACAGCAAACGGTATCTCCGCTATGTTTTGGCGGCTTTTTTTGCTTTTTGCGCCTCCGGGGCAAAGGTGCTCGCTTCGTTATCCCCCTTTGGGCTGGCGGCTATGGCGGCTCTTCCGGCCTCCTTATCGCTGACGGCGTTTTTAGGCGGTGTTATCGGGAGCATCGTCTTCGGGGGGATCACCGGGAACCTGTCCTATTTAATCGCCATGGTGGTGATGCTGGCGGTGAAATTCCTGCTTTCCTCTTTTCCAAAAATACGAAACCGGCTGTGGCTGTTGTCGGTGCTGGCCGGTGTCATCATGCTGGTTACCGGGCTGGTGACAGCTTATGCCATCCACCTTTCCCCGGTGGGGACAGCCCTAAAAGCAGCCGAGGCCTTTTTGGCCGGGGCGATGACCTATTTTATCGGCATGGCCTACCGGCTGCTTGTATCTGGAAAGCCCCTTTCCGCCGCCAGCATGCCGGAGCTTGCCAGCTCCGCCATCACCCTGAGCATTTTACTTTTGTCCTTATTCTCCCTGTCGGTTGGGTTTATAAACATCGGCCGCACTGCGGGAGTCGTGATCTGCCTTGCCTTTGCTTATAGCTATGGCATGACCGGCGGCGCCTGCGGCGGGGTGATCGCCGCGCTGTGCGCCACGTTATACAGCACCGACATGGCGCCCGCCGCCGGGATTTTAGTGATCGCAAGCTTTTTGTGCGGCCTGTTTAAGCCTCTGGGGAAATTCGCCCAGCTGGCCGCTTTTGTGGTCACCCACGCGGCGGGGGTACTGCTTATCGGGGCGGGGGAGGAGGCTTTGCGGCAGATGGCGGACGTGTTTGCCGCCACCGTCGTCTTTATGGCGGTGCCGGAGCGGTTTATAAACCGCCTGGCGGTGACCTTTGAAAGCCCCCGCCAGGCGTCGGTGCAGGAGGATACGGGAAAAACCATCGCCTCCAAGCTGGAGTTTGCCTCCAAGACCTTAGCGGATTTAAAGGACTCGGTGGAAAGCGTATCCGAGAAGATGGATAAAATCTCGGCAGCCAACATTAACACTGTGTACGACAAAACCGCCGACACCGTCTGCCGCCGGTGCGGACTCAACATGTTCTGCTGGGAGACGGCCTATAACGACACGGTAAACGCTTTCCACAGCGCCACCCCTATCCTGCGGAAAAAAGGCAAGCTGGAAAAAGGGGATATCCCCGCCCATTTTCAGAACAAGTGCTGCAAGCTGGGGGAATTGGTGGACACGGTAAACCACAACTACCAAACCTTTTTAGCCAAGGAAAAGGCTATGCGCCGGGTCAGCGATTCCCGCAGCGTGGCTATCGAGCAGTTTAACGGGATCGCCAACATGCTCTGTGAAATCAGCAGCGAGTTAAACGACGTGGCCAAATACGACGACCGGGCGGCTCACAAGGCCCGGGAGATCCTACTCACCCTGGGGCTTAAGCCGGAGGAAATCTGCTGTTTGATCGACAAGTTCGGGCGCATGGGGCTGGAGGTCTATCTGGACGGGCCTTTAAAGGTGGATATTAAAATCGTGGCGGACAAGGTGTCCGACGCTTTGGAGCGGGATTTTGACCTTCCCAGCGTGATGACGGTGGAGGGCAGGACCAAGCTCGCCTTTTTTGAGCGGGCCAATTACACGGTGGATTTTGACGCCAGCCAGTCCGCCAACAAGGGCAACGCCATCTGCGGGGATTCCTATGAGTATTTTATGGACTCCAAGGGCTTTGTCCACCTGATTTTAAGCGACGGCATGGGCAGCGGCGGCCGGGCCGCCATCGACTCGGTGATGACCTGCTCGCTGATTTTAAAGCTTATTAAGGCGGGGTTCGGCTTTCAGGCGGCGTTAAAGCTCATCAATGCCTCCTTGCTGGTGAAATCGGACGACGAATCCTTGGCGACCCTGGATGTGGCCCGCCTTGACCTGTACGCCGGCCGGGTGGAGTTTTTAAAGGCGGGCAGCGCCTGCTCCTTTGTCAAGCGGGGGAACCATGTGCTGCAAATCGACTCCAGCTCCCTGCCCATCGGGATTTTGCAGAATGTGGAGTTTGACACCTCCACCCTCAACATCGAAAGCGGGGATGTGGTGGTAATGGTGTCGGACGGGGTTTTAATGACCGGGGCCGGCTGGATCGAGTCGGAGATCGAAAACTGCGGCGGGAAAACCGCCAAGGAGCTGTCCTCCCGGATTTTGGAGGAGGCAAAACGCCGCAGCGACCCGGACCGCGCGGACGATATGACGGTGCTGGTGGCCAGGATCAAAAAGGGCGTATAGGCGGCGTAAAAGATTCAAACGGTGCAAGGCATCCTCCGCCGGCAGAGGATGCCTTGTGCATAAATACATAATTTTTACAGGAACTTAACAATTTAATCGTGGACTTTGCTTAAATATTGTGATACCTTAATAAAGGATTCTTTTGACAGGAGTTGAATAGGCTATGTGCTTTTTAAGAGACAATCAATGGGCGGCCAAAACAAGGCTTGCCTGTCAACAAAAGAAAGAGCTTATTCATCGGGCCGGTTTTCAGATAGGCGGCGCGCCAAGACGTGCGCTGTTCCTTTTCTGAGACCGGCTTTTTTTGTGCTGAAAGGAGTGCTTTTACCCATGTTACCCTGTAAACCGGGCTGCCAGCGCTACCGCGAAGGCTGCCACAAAACCTGTGTCAAATGGAAGATGTTCTTAGCCAAAAAACGCACGGAACAACAGCGTAAAAAAGCCTACCTCACCTATCACAGCGAGCGGTGCAACGCCGTTGTCCAGCAGTGCTATCAAAACCATCATTATACCGTGTACCGCTGAACAGTTTTCAATTTTAAAGAAAAATCCCCCATCGGTTTGCGCCGGCGGGGGATTTGCTTTTTGACAGGCGGCACGCTTAGCACCGGGCGGCTTTTCATACGCTGCGGCAAAACCGGATAAAAAGGCGGCGGAACCAGTCGGTTCCGCCGCCTTTTTGCAATTTTGTTTAAAAAGTGACATCGACACCGGGTTCAGGTTCTGATACTGGCTCCTTGATGTTTTGGGGTTTGTAGCGGGAGATGGAAGCGTCGTTGGTTTCCACCGTGTAGTTTTCCGCCCAGCTGCTTACCAGGGTGTTAAAATCTTCGCTTTTATACGTGGAGAGAATGGCCGAACGGTTTTCCTCATAGGTGTCCAGATCGTCCAGCACGTTAAACCGCTGCATAACCAGATAGTAACCGGCGTCGGTATCGGAGACCAGCACCGGATCGCCGCCTACGGTGGCGTCTTCAAATGCGGCGGTGACAAGGGCCTCGGGATAATAGCCGGAGCTGTTGTCCTTGGGGATCAGCACCAGGTTGGAAACTTCCTCTTCCGAAGAGGTAGCTGCGGAGGAATCGGAGCCGCTCTCCCCGGAGGTGTCCGAAGAAACCGAGGTGCTTTGCTCTTCCTCATACTCAGCGATCAGGTCGTCGATATTCTCGCCGTTTTTAATGCGGTCAATATAGCCTTCCGCCTTGGTTTTCAGCTCTTCCACCTGTTCGTCGGTCATCTCGTTGCCCGCCGCGTCGGTAAAGGGCATATAGACGTATTTTACCTGGGCATAGTTTTCCTGATAGTATTTTTGCAGCTCCTCGTCGCCTACTTCCTGGATACCGCCCTCGCCGTAGTATTCATCAAACAACAGGGAGGACTTGTAGCTGTTTTCCATAACCTTGGCAAAGGAAGCCTGGCCGGCGCCGTTGGGCTCATAATAATCCTGTACGGACGACCAGTAGCTTTCTACCTGGCTGTCAATAGTGGAACGGTCTTCATCGCTCAGCGTAAGGCCCAAACGTTCAAACTCGTTTTCCACTGCTACATATTGCAAGCTGAGTTCTTTAGCCTGGTCTTTCACCCACTGATCCGCCGGCTTGTCTTCAATTGTTTGCTCCCACAGGCCGTTGGTGGTGTCTGTCACCATGGTGGAAGCCTGGTTCCGTGCGTTGATTAAAAAGGTTAAGTACATGCCGGAAGTAATCTCGGTGCCGTCGATGCGAAAGGCCCAGGTGGTATCCTGACAAGCCGTCAGGGAAAGCGCCATGCAAAGGGCAGCCGCGCCGGCAGCGGCGCGCTTTAGAATAGACATATTGACGTCCTCCTTGGGAGTGTTCCCGTTCAGAAATTTTTAAGATATAAAATCAGTATACATGTATTTTGTTAAATTGTCCAGTATTCCAGGGGCAGTTTCCCGTGGTTTTACGGATTTTAACAAATTTTTCACGCCTTTTTTGTAGATACGGGAATGACCTGTAAAGCCTTTAATACCTCCCGGGTGGCGTCCAGGGCGGTTTGTCCTTTTAACAGTTTTACGCTTAAAACAGGGGTGCCGCTGGCGCTGACGGTCAGGCGTTTGCCCAAAGCTTCCGCCATCTGCCCCGCCAGCTCCATGTCCAGGCGTTTTGGGGTCAAGATAAGGCAGTCCCCTTTTTGGGTGATCTCGGTAAAGCCGTGGGAAGCCGCCGTGTTGCGCAGCAGGGCCACGTCGATAAGCCCTTTGACCGAGGCGGGCGGCTCTCCAAACCGGTCGATGAGCTCGTCGGTTAAATCCAGGCTGTCCTCGGTGGTCCGCACCGAGGCGATCTTGCGGTAGACGTCCAGGCGCTGGGAGAGGTTTTCGATATACCGGTCGGGGATGTGGGCCTCCATCTGCAGGTCCACCAGGCATTCCTCCGTGGAGGGGGGCGGCGTTTCTCCCCGCTGTTCGCTGATGGCGTCGGAGAGCAGCCGCAGGTACATATCATACCCTACCGCTTCCATATGGCCGTGCTGCCTGGCGCCCAAGATGCTGCCAGCGCCTCTTATTTCCAGATCCCGCATGGCGATGCCAAAGCCCGAGCCGAATTTGGTAAACTCCCGGATGGCGGAAAGGCGCTTTTCCGCGATTTCGGACAAAGCTTTTCCCCGCTGGAAGGTAAAATAGGCAAAAGCCCGGCGGTTGCTCCGCCCCACCCGGCCCCGGAGCTGATACAGCTGGGACAGGCCCATCCGGTCGGCGTTTTCAATAATCAGGGTGTTGACGTTGGCCACGTCCACCCCTGTTTCGATCAGGGTGGTGCAGACTAAAATATCGATCTCATGTTCCATCAGCTGCCGCCAGATGTCCGAAAGCTCGTCTTCGCTCATCCGGCCGTGGGCGATGCCGATTTTCGCGTCGGGGATTGCCTGGGCAATTTTGGAGGCGCACAGGTCGATGCTCTCAATGCGGTTGTGGATGTAATAAGCCTGACCGCCCCGCCTTAATTCCCGGCGCAGCGCGTCCATAAGCACCCCGTGGTCATATTCCAGCACATAGGTCTGCACCGGATACCGGTCGTGAGGGGCTTCCTCGATGACCGACATGTCCCGAATCCCCGACATAGCCATGTTGAGCGTCCGGGGGATGGGGGTGGCGGACAGGGTGAGCATATCCACGCCCCGGAACATCTCCTTGAATTTTTCCTTGTGGGCCACCCCAAAGCGCTGTTCCTCGTCCACAATGGCAAGGCCCAGATCTTTAAACTCCACGTCGTTTTGCACCAGCCGGTGGGTGCCCACCACAATGTCGATGGTTCCGGCCTTGACTTCCTTTAAAATCTGCTTTTGCTGCTTGGGGGTGCGGAAGCGGGATAAAAGCTCTATCTTAACCGGGAAGCCCTCCATCCGTTTTAGGATGTTCTGGTAATGCTGCCAGGCCAGGATGGTGGTGGGGCATAAAATCGCGCACTGCTTGCCGTCTAAAACACATTTAAACGCCGCCCGCAGGGCCACCTCGGTTTTGCCGAAGCCCACGTCCCCGCACAAAAGCCGGTCCATGGGGGAGGGCTTTTCCATATCCGCCTTGATTTCCTCGACGCAGCGGAGCTGGTCGTCGGTTTCCTCGTAGGGAAAGTGTTCTTCAAACTCCTTCTGCCACTCGTTGTCCTCCGAAAAGGCAAAGCCTTTGGTCTGCATCCGTTCGGCGTACAGCTTGATAAGCTCGTCGGCCATTTCCGCCACGGCTTTTTTTACCCGGGAGCGAGTCTTTTGCCACTCGCCGCTGTTTAAGCGGTTGAGCTTTACATGGCTGTCGTCCTGAGGGCCGATGTATTTGGACACTAGGTCCAGCTGGGTGACGGGGACGTACAGGGTGTCCGCCCCGGCGTATTTAATCTTGATGTAATCCTTGACGATCCCGTGGAGGTCCAGCTTGTGGATGCCGTCGAACACGCCGATGCCGTGGGCCACATGCACCACCAGATCCCCCACGCTTAAATCGGACAGGCTTTTGATCTCTTCGCCCTTGCGCTTTGCCTTCCGGCGCTTGACGTTGAGGGTCTTGGAGTTGGTGATCAAAGAAAACTTGATCTCGGGGTATTCAAACCCGGCGGACAAATTCCCCTCCAGCACAAACACCTTACGGTAGACGATCCCTTTAACGTCTTTGACATAGTCCGCCGGGATATTCTGCCGCCGCAGGTCCAGCGCCAGGGTGGAGGCCGCCTTGGCCGTTCCCGCCAGCACCACGCAGCAGTAGCCCTGCTCCAAAAGGGAGGAAAGGTCTTCCCGCAACAGCTTCACTTCCCCCGACCAGCCGGAGTTTTGCAGGGCGGTGACGTTGATAAGGGACTTTAACGTCAAATCCGGGGAGGTGCGGGCAAAGGCCTCCAGATAAACGGCGTCCCCATCCCATTCGATCTTGTGATGAAGCTCAGGGAAGGAGAGGCAAAACTGGGACAAGGGCTCGCATAATTCCCCTTCTTCCAGCAGGATCTTGACGTCTTCCGCTTGCTGCCACAGATAATTTTTCGCCCGTTCCTTGACGTTGACAAATTCGCTGACAAAGGTAAGGGGCGCGTCAAAATAATCCACAAGGCAGGTCTTGCGGCTATAGGCCACCGGCAGGAATTTGTCCAAAGCGTTGAGCTCCAGGCCGGCGTCCAGACGCTCCAGATCCTTTTGCAGCCGCTCTTTTGCCGCAAGGGTCGCTTTTCCCCGTTTTAAGGAGCCGATTACCTCCTGGATCTTTTGGCGCAGCGCGTCGGGGGAGTCAAACAGCACCTCGCAGGCGGGGGTGATCTTCATCCGGTCCAAGGGGGCGGTGCGCCGCTGGGTGTCCAGATCGAAATAGGACATGGAGTCCACCTCGTCCCCCCACAGCTCCAGCCGCACAGGGGCGCTTTCCTGAGGCGGGAAAAAGTCCAAAATCCCGCCCCGCACCGAAAACTGGGACACGCCGTCTACCTGGGGGCGGCGCACATACCCCGCCGCCAGCAGCCGGGTACTCAGATCAGTGAGGTCTACGGGAGAGTCGGTGCGGATTTCGAAGGTGCGCCTTAAAAGTTCTTCCGGGGGAATGGTGAGCTGTAAGACGGCGTCGATTGCCGCCACGGCGATGCCGCAGCTGCCGTTCATGATCCGCGCTAACACCCCCAGGCGGATCTGCTCATATTCCCGGGAGACGGTTTCCATCTCCCGCAGGGTAAAGTCCCTGGCAGGATAAAAAAACGCCCGTTCTTCCCCCAGCATGGCGTTGATATCCTCGGTGAGCCGCCGGGCGGACAGCTCGTCGTCGGCAATGACCAGGGTGGGGCGCCGGTCTTTTAAATAAGCCCCGGCGATCATATGGGCCTTGTGGACCGAGGAAAGGCCCACCATCATGCAGGGTGTGTTTCCTTGATCCAGGGCGGCGGTCAGCTCTTCAAAGGCGGGGAGCTGGGCCAGCACGCTTTCATACAGTTTCACTGGTTGACATCCTTTCCGGTGAGTTTCAAAGGAGGGGGCTTCGGGAGAGACAAAGGGAAGATTACCGGTTATACAGGTTCATCGCCTTGTCGGTGTCCCCGGCCACCATCAGCTCCAGCGCTTTAACGGCGTTGTCCAAAGCGGGGGAAAGCTTTTCCATCTCCTCGTCGGTGAACCGGGAGAGCACCCAGTCCGCCAGGTTATAATCCGGCCGGGGCTTTTTGCCCACGCCGATCTTTATCCGGGGGAACTGGTCGGAACCGGTTAGGTACAAAATGCTTTTGATGCCGTTGTGGCCGCCGTCGCTTCCCTTGCGGCGGATGCGAAGGTGGGAGGGTTCTAGGGAGATGTCGTCAAACACCACGATAACCTGCTCGATGGGGATTTTATAAAAGTTCATCGCCTCCACCACCGCTTCGCCGCTGTTGTTCATATAGGTGGAGGGCTTCATCAAAAGGCAGTGCTTGCCGGCGATCATCCCGTCGCCGCACAGGGACTTGAATTTCAGCCGGTTGACCGAAACGCCCAGCTTGGCGGCCAGGCGGTCGATGGCCATAAAGCCCGCGTTATGCCGGGTGGCTTCGTACTGGCTGCCGGGATTGCCTAACCCCACGATAAGGTATTCCACCGGGCCCTGGGCCTGGGGAGAAGGGGAGGATTTTTTCAGCTTGTCGAAAATACTAAACATATACGTCCAATCCTTGCTATTAAAAAATTTACCGTCATTTGCACAGCACAACAAGGGGTAGAAACCCATTCTACCCCTGTCAGACTGCGCAGTTCTCGCTTATCCTTATTGTACCCTGCCCCCGGCCGGATGTCAATGAGCGTTATTTAAAAACGGCTGCTGCCACCGGTTTTGACATCCGCCCTGCTCTTGCTCGCATTTTTTTAAATGCAGGCATCGTTCAGTGATCTTCCCGTCGCTGTGGCGGGAAATTTCCATGGATACATTGTGGCTGACGTGGGGGCAGTACCGTTCGATAATGGATTTGTAGGTGATCATATTGGACAGACTCCTATCTCTCCGCGCAAAAGGTTGCCGCTTTGGTAGCTTGTATTCCGGCGGTGCGGAGGTTCCGGCGGGCAGCAAAACGGTGAAAAACGGATGAAAATTCCTGAAAAGAGGAATGAATGGACATGTATCTCTAGTATATTCTTGTGAGAGTGAAAATAACCCCGAATTTTTGTGGCAAAAAGTGATTAAAGGGTAACATATTTGTCCAGAATACTTTCATAAAATATGACAAGGGGTGGAGTCGATGGAACTTGCGTTAAAAGCCCTGCCAAAACCGCTCGCTATGATTAAAAGCCGTATGGCGAAGGAAGCCCCCGCACAGGATCCTTTGATCCTTGAGATGATTGAGGTCAGGAGAAAAATCGAGGGGTGCCGGAATCAGTTTGACGCCTCGGTGGACGACGATCTGATCGATTCCTATATTTATGAGCTGGAATCCTTGCAGGCCCGTTACCGGTATTTAATCAAGCTGGCCAAAAAGAAAAACCTTTGCTGTGAAATGGCGAGCCAGATGAAACTGGAAAGGATGGAACGGGAATGGGATAGATGAAATTGTACTGCTGCTGTGCTGTATCGCGGCGGCCATCTTGATGTTTGTTTTTTACGCCCGCACCAAGCGGCCTTTTAAAAACGCCTTAGTAGGGATGGCCTCCGGCGCCCTTTCGCTGGGGGCGGTAAAGCTTTTGTCCATGGCGATCGGGTTTGCGTTTTCGATTAACCTGTTTACCAGCTTTGTCGCGGTGATCTGTGGTATACCGGGAGTAATCGCAATGGTGGCTTTAAACTTTTTGTTGTGATTAAGCTGTTTGTAACCTCTCAAAAAAAGGAACGCTGCAAAACTTGTGTTTGCAGCGTTCCTTTTTTGTTTGTTTTAGCAGGCACTACTTTACCGCCGTAAAGAAAAACCGGCGAAATCCCAGCACCACGCCGCCGTTTTTCTGCACCGAATAGAGTTCCTTTGCCCTGTGGATGATCTCGTTTTCAAATTCTGCCCCTTGCTTTTCTCCTAAAACCGCCAAATAAGGGCGCAGTTTGGTGCCTTTCACCCATTCCACCAACGCTTTGTGGTCGGGGAGGGGATGGTAATATTTGATTTCCCAAATATCGAAAGCAGAAGAACAGCCGGATAAAATGTCATAGTATGCAAGGGGCGTAAGGGTTTCGTTTACCGGTAATGAAACGTCTCTAAGGCCCCATTTGGATTCCGCTGCCACCGCTTTGATTATCTGGTATAACGGCTCCTCTCCGTTCATGGGAACCTGCACCGCCAGGACGCCGCCGGGAGTGAGCTTATCCATCAAAGCGGGGATCAGGGTGTGATGATCGGGAATCCATTGCAGGCAGGCGTTGGAAAAAAGCAGGTCATATTTCCCTTTCAGGGCCAGCGCATCACAGAGGCGAAATTCCAGTTCCGGATGTTCTTTTTGTGCCTTTTCAATCATGTTGGGGGAATGATCGATCCCGAGGATATGGGCGTTCGGGAAAATCCCTTTCAGCACGGCCGTGCTGTTGCCTGGGCCGCAGCCGATGTCGGCAATGGTCCGGGGCTGATGCCGGGCGGCTACCCGTGCGGCTAAATCGACCGCCGGCTGGGTCCGCTGGTTTTGAAATTTTAAATACTGGTTTGCATTCCAATCCGTCATAGCTGTTTACCTCATTATGGGAAAGTAATTGTTGGGTATGAGTTTTATTATAGCCTGATTTTTTAAAATTGACTACCGTGTGACAAGGGGAATCTGCGGCAACGGGAGGCCGGCGACGGCAAATCCTTTTTCGAAAATAAAAAGCGGATGGGATAGCTTTTATCCGGCTGGCAATGGTTGACAAGCTTAGACTACTGTGATAGACTAAAGGTAGACGACCAGAATAGTCTGACAAGCGGGGAGAGTATATGCAGGATTTGTTTGACGCCGAGCTTCGGCTTATGGAAATTGTTTGGGAACACGAACCGGTTTCCGCCAAGGAGATCAGTCTGCTTGCCGCACAAAAACTGGGATGGAACAAAAATACAACCTATACGGTGATTAACCGGTTAATAAAAAAAGAAGTGCTCCGCCGGGAGGAACCGGGCTTTGTCTGCACCTCCCTTGTGAAAAAAAGCGAGGTGCAGAAAGCGAAGACAAAGATGCTTATCGATAAATTGTTCGACGGCTCGAAAAAAGCGTTTTTTTCCGCCTTTGCCGACGAGACCCTTTCTCAGGAGGAAGTGGAAGCTTTAAAGGCCCTTATCGAAAAGAAGGAATGACCATGCCGGGGAACATTTTTTACTGGGTACTGAATATGAGCATTTTAGGCCCTGCCACAGGGCTTATTGTGGTGGTGCTGCGCCGCATCCGCGCCTTGCCGCGGTTTGGGGTCTATCTGCTTTGGGCGCTGCCGCTGATTCGCTTTTTAGTGTCTGTGGGCATTGGGAGTCCCTACAGCTTATTGAATTTTCTCTCGCGCTTTATGATCAAAACGATTGTGGTGGGAGACGCTGGCTCTGCACCCCAATACACCATGACCAACAGCCTGCAGGCGGCGGAATCCTATTTTCCCATGGAATATAAAGACGGCTTTTTGGCGAATATCTTCTATATCGCCGGTATCCTATGGCTCATCGTGGGGGCAGCGGCGGTTTTGGGCACTATCGTGTCCTACATCGTGACAAAATCCGCTTTAAAAAACGCGGAGCCTGTCAGAGATAACATCTACCGTTCCGACCGTGTTTCCTCCCCGGCGGTATATGGGATATTCCGGCCAAAAATCATTCTGCCTGGGAACATCCCGGAGGCTGACACAGCGTATATCCTCCGGCATGAGCGGATCCATATCCGCCGCCGGGATAACCTGTGGCGGATGATCGCCGTCCTCACCGCTTGCATTCACTGGTTTAATCCCCTTGTTTGGGTTTTCCTGAAACTGTTTTTGACCGATATGGAATTGGCTTGCGATGCGGGGGTGCTCAAAAAGCTGGATGATGAGGATAAAAAGGCCTATGCGGCGGTGCTTTTGCGCTGCGTTTCCCCTAAATCCCATTATGCAAGCCCGTTTGGCGGCTCCAAAATCCAGCTGCGGATTCAAAACATCCTGTCTTATAAAAGGCTGACTATTGTATCGGGGTTATGCTTTGCGGCATTTTTCTTTATTCTGATCGTGACCGTTATGACCAACGCTGTAGGAGGGTGAGAAAATGAAAAAGACAAGAGCTATATGTTTCGGTTTGTGTTTGGCGCTCCTTTTGCTGTTTCCCAGCTGTATATTTGAACAGGGGGACAGTTCAACCGGCGCCACTCCTGTTCCCGGCGGCGATATGATTCCGGCAGACGCACAGAAAATCACTATTACCTATCCTGATTACGAAGAAAATGCTTCTAACCCCGAACAAAAAAGCTATCAGGCCGATCCGCAGCAGTTTCAAGAATTTCACGATTTTATTGCGTCAGTGGAGGTTGTGCCGTTATCCCAGCAGGATGTTCTCTCCTTCTCGGACCTTTCCTATGAAGACGCAGCGGATTTATCGGTGCGGTTTGACACCGGACAAACCCTGCGTATCTACGGGGAGGGAGGGGTAAGCTTATCGGAGGATGCCGCGGCCGGCAATTCGGGGCCTGCCTATTATGCCGTTTCCCAGGACAGCATCTACCAGCTTTGCAAGCTTTTGATCCCGGATTTTGAAAAGGATTACCAGACCCTTTCCATGGATCCACAGTTTGTGGAGATAGGCGGCATAAACGAAGACAAGGTGGAGGAAATCCCGTTTTTCATGCCGGAGGATCGCCAGATCTTCCCGTGTTCCGACGGCTTTCTGGCGTTCCATACAGTGGGGGACGGGATGGACGAGGATCCCTTCCTTCGCGCTGTCAAGTATGATGAGGACGGCAATTTTCTATGGGTGCAGGATTATACGGATATTACGTTGAAGCCCTTCAGGCTGAACCAATGTATTCAGACGAAGGACGGCGGATTCATTTTCTCGGTGAACGGTTCGGCCGCCTTTTATCAGACCGAGACGGAGTTAACACCCGGCTGGCTGGTAAAATGCGATCAAAAGGGGAAAATCCTTTGGAAAAAACAGCTGCCGTTTCGAGGGGAAAGCGAAATCGATCATATCTGCGAAACAAAAAGCGGGGACATTTTAACCGCCGGCACCTGCCAGGAAGATGACGGGGAACATTACCGCCGGGGGGAAAGTAACTATAGCTATACTGATTTGGTTTTTGCCAAATACGATCCAGACGGTACCTGTATCAGCACCAAAAAATACGGCGGCTCGGATTTTGACAGTTTTCGCAGCGCGTTTTATTCTCCGGATATCGGCTATGTGATAACGGGCAACACCCAGTCCGGCGACGGGGATATTACAAAGCGGAAAGAACAAGGAGACAGGCTTTATCCCCGGGAGTTTTTAACTGTCCTTGATGACGACCTTAATGAGAAATGGCAATATGTTTTTGAGGATGAAAATCAAATATATTTGTCATATATAGTGGTTGCCGGAAAGCGAATCTATGTGACCGGTCCCTTATCAGAGGATACCGGCAAGCATAATCAGACGGCTGTTTTTACATTTGGTCCTGATGGGGCGGACATGAAATCGGCCATCATAAACGCATCGCTGGTGACAGGGATGGCTGTCAGCGATAACGGGCTGCTTATTTCGGTCAATCCCTTTGATCCTGATACGAACGATCATTCCGGCGCGCCGCAGATTTATAAGCTGAATACAGACCTTACAGTGGAAGCCGTTATCGACGACGTCTCCGCAAAGGGTTTTGGGTATCAGGTTATTCCTACGGCGGACGATGGATTTTTCACCATCCAGAGCCAGATAGTGAAATACCTGCCGCAGCCGCTCACTATGGGCCGGGGAATAGAGGATACTGCCACCATTTTAAGCCGGTTTGACGATAGAGGAGAACTGTTGTACCGTAAGGTGTATGATAAAAATCATATGATGGAAAATACGGATGTAGTGATTCCTTTGCCGGACGGCAGGGTAATTATCGGCAGATAAACGTTCTTATACCGGCTGCCACGGTTTTTACCGCTCCGGTGAGAAGCATCGCAGTTAATAAAAACAACAAAAGCCGGCCTGTTTATAAACAGGCCGGCTTTTCCGTACAGCTTTTTAGCGGTCATTTGTCAAATTCCGGGTTGAAGGCGTAAAAGTTTTTGCAGTCCAGCTGATCCTGCACATGCCGCAGCGCTTCGCCATCTCCATCAGGGTAGAATGGGGAAGCGGAGCTGCTGGCAAACAAAAGGGAACAAAGGCGGAGTACCCGCCTTTGTTCCCTTTTTATCGCAAATGGAATAAGTTTAAGGCTTCGGCCAGTTTGGCGGCGGTGGGATAGCGGTCATCGGGACTCACTTGGGTGCACTTGCGCACAATGCTGCCGGCGCGGCCCCGGGCCAGTTGTTCGCTGGGATGCTTGCCGGTGAGCATGACGTTTAGCAGTACCCCGGCGGCATAAATATCGGTGCGTGCGTCGCTTTGGGCCACGCCCAGCTGTTCCGGGGAGGCGTAGCCGACCGTTCCCATGACGACGGTGTCTTTGCTCGCTGCCGAAATCCTGCGGGAGGCGTTAAAGTCGATCAAAACCACCCGCCCGTTTTTATCGATGACAACATTTTCAGGTTTGACATCCCGATGCACCAGATTCCGCTCATGCAAAACGGTCAGTGCATGACAGATCCCTTTTAAAACCCTTCTTGCCCCAAGATACCGGTACTTGCCACTTTCCATCACCTGTGCTACGGTGATCCCCTCGATAAATTCTTCCAAGATGATCTGTCCGTCGTCCAGCAAAATGACATCGTAAATCAACGGCAGGTTTTCACAGGCTATTTGACGCAAATCCTCGTAAGCGGCCACGGGTTTCGGAAAGCTGTGGACCACCAGATCTTTTTGTAAGGTCTTGTTCCGCATCCGCAATACTTGGCAATCGTTTTTATCGCTGAGCACCGATACCAGGGAATAGATACGGAAAAGCTCGTTTATATATTGTTCTCTTGTCATCCTTTACCCGTTCCATTCTTCATATACGGCGTCATAGCTGCCGGGAGCGCAATTTTTATAATACCGGAAATTCCGGTCAGTGCAATCGGCAGAACAGTGTATCGTCAGCGTCCCCGTGCGCCTGGAGGCCAGTGCAAAAGCATATGGCGAAGTATAGATGGCATCCCCGCAGAAATAAATATCCGTTAAATTATAACACATGGAAAAAGCATGGTCCCAAATGGTTTTGACATTAGCGGGAACCACTACTTTTTTAACGGTGTCCCTGATTTGTTTGTCGTTAAACGCGTTTCCCATAATGGCGATGACAGATTTTCCGTCGATTGTTTCAGGAATTACATACTCGCCGCTTTCCGATACGGTGCTGACGCCGGTAATAACAACGGTGTTTTCTAAATTTGCATGCACATAATAATCGTCACCGCTTTTGGCATCTCTGTAAGTATATGTCACGGCAGCCGGAGATGGTTCGGCAGAGGAAGCGGGAGATTGGCCAGCGGAATTTACATAATTCGAGGTTGTCGCTTCCTGCGAAACCGTATGGCTTGCAGGCGCAGAAGAATCTGTATGAATGTTGACGGAACCGGAGTCGGTTAGATTCCCTGGACGGGAATTTTCGCCGTTTCTATCCCCATTGCCGCTGATGGAGGATGAAGTGCCCGAAAAAGCACTGCTTGACAGGCCTTGGTTCGCCGCGCTGGCCATATCCGCCGGGCTTGTATCCACCGATGCGGGAAAGCTCGCACCTGATGACATAGCCTCCAACAAAACCTCGCTGTATAAGGAGCTATTCCCCGCTGCGCCGCTGGAAGTGCTTCGCCCCAAAGCCAGCCAGACGCCGCTTATAAGCAGGACAAATACCAAAATGGCGGCCAGGATTACCAGCCACCATTTGTTTTTATCTTTTGGATTTCGGATCGCCTGCTTATTATCCAACGGTGTCATGCAGTAAAGGCAAAACCGTGCATTTTCTTCGATATCAGCTTTGCAAACCGGACATTTTTTCATAGCCCATTACCCCAGCGTTTCCAGCCCGTAGGAAAACAGCAATTCGTTGATTTCCATAATAGACAGCTTTTTGCAAATGCCGTAAAGGACGATGCTGTCAAAGGGGAGCTTGACATACAGCGGCGAATACCCGGCGCATTTCAGAAGGGTCTGGGCTTCCTCAAGGGTTAAGCCCATGCCTACCGCCAGGCATAAAAGCTTTTTCCGGTCGGGAATACGCAGCCCGGAAAAAATTTGATAGGCGTATACTTCCGACAATTCCGCCCGCCGGATCACCTCTGCCTTACGCAGCCCCTTTTCAGCGAGCAGACGCGCAAGCAGCTCCGAAAGGGATTCCGAAACCATGTATTCCTTATTTTCATTATAAAAGGTGCTGAAGTCGGGGCAGAGTTTAAGCTCTTCCACGATTTTTGAGGTGTCCTTTTCCACCGTTTTTCGCCATCCTTCCCCTCAATTACCTTTAGCATACCAAATTCCGAAGAATTTTTCAACTATGCTGCCAGCATAGGACTTTTCTGCCGGCGGGGGCTATAATAAGGGCACAAGAGAAGTATTCGCGCTTATAGATTGGCGTCCTCGGAAGAAAGCAGGTCGGAAATCGGCACGTTTAGCGCACGGGAAAACAGCACCAGGTCGATATCGGTCACAAAACGCTCCCCGTTTTCCACCCGGCGGATAAAGTAATGATCCACATCAAACCCCATCAGCTGCATTTTGGCGGCCAGTTTGCGCTGGGAAAGGTTCCGGCTCTTTCGGATCTGCGCAATCCGACGGCCACACAAATTGTTGGTGCCGTCTGCGGCCTTTATTTTGAACATCACAAATCCCTCATTGATTTTGTTGAATACTATTTACAATATTTTTATCTTATGCTAAAATGATGATAATAATGGTGAATAGTATTCAACACTTTGAGGGTTTTGTTTTTTCAGAGAAGCCGAATACAAGTTTTCCATAAACTTTCCACACAAAGAAAATTATAGGAAAGGGGTCATTGGAGTATGGGAGAAGGAGAAAAAGAAAGAATTTTGTTTTGTAATATTGCCTATATGCGGTATTATGACAGCGCTCTCAAAGAGGAGATCCCACAAAATGGCGGCAGCTTTGTTGCCAAATACAAGACCGGATATGAAATCAATAATTTTCATTTATATAGCAACGGAAAATACTACGGTTTTGTAGAACCGGGTTTTTCCAACGGTGCTCAGCGAGAACTACATATCGGAAACATTGACCGAGACTATGAAGGAAAAGACGAGATTCCAGATGTAACCGTTGTGTATTGTGCAACATCCGCCACAGGCCCGGTGATTGTCGGCTGGTATCAACATGCTACGGTTTTTCGTAACATGCAGAAATCGGCTGATGGTGGTCTATATAATATCCTTGCCGATAAGGATAATGCTGTATTGATTGACGAGACAGATCGGGGGATGAAAGCGCCGCGGGCGAATTCCGATGGCTACGGATTCGGCCAAAGTCAAATATGGTATGCCCATCAGGATGATGATAAAACGCAAAAATATGTGGATAGCGTATGGAAATATATTCAGAATTTCCGGAAAGAAGACAATCTTCTTTTTGATGGAAAAGCATCTGCGGGTGAACTGGATGATGATTTTGAAGTACCCGGATACTTCGAATCAGCTGCGCCAAAAATCATCTCTGTCAATATACGCGAACGCAACGGGAAGGCCCGCAACGCCTGCTTAAAACGGCTGGGACACCGATGCCTTGTCTGCGGGTTTGATGCAAAAGAAGTTTACGGCGAGGCTTTTGAAGGAAAAATCCATGTGCATCATATTACTCCCATCAGCAGCCGTCAGGATAAATATCAGCTTGATCCTGAAAAGGATCTGATACCGGTTTGCCCCAACTGCCACATGATGCTGCACACTAAAGTAGACGGAAAGTACTTATCGCCGGAAGAACTGCAAAAAGCAATCCGGAAGCGGTATGAGGAGGTAAAGTAAAATGAAAAAAATGCTATCAAAAGCGTTATCTTTTCTGTTAGCTATTTCCATGTTGACTAGCCTTGGGAACAGTTCGTTCGCTGGCTTGCAGGCTTTTGCGGATGAAATTGCAACCGTTGCAGAGAACGCTGAGAATACTAATGAGGCGGATACGAGCGGATTAACCGTACGAGATTTTGCAACAATTGCTCCGGCCGGGTCGGTAAAATGGACGCTCTACACAAACGGACTTCTTGAGTTTTCTGGCACCGGAGTCATTCCAAGCTATGCCGAGGGGGCAGCCCCGTGGTATCAGTATAGGGACTCTATAACAGAAATTCTCGTCAGGAAAACGATAACGGAAATAGGCAGTGGTGCATTTTGCGGCTGTGATGAAGTGACTGAAATTACTATTCCGTTTGTTGGGAAAAGCCGGACTACTACAACGGGTATAGAAAGCGTATTCGGATATATTTTCGGTTATTATGGTATAGATGATATGGGTCTTCCTACAAATGTTGTGGGAAAAGCTGCATCGGCATTAGTTTGTATGCCAACTGTAGTTGAAGAAGATGTTTATCAAAATGGCAAGTATTATGATAAACGCAGACATTCTCACGGCTACAGATATCAAGTTGTGGATATGAATGCTGGCGTAGTAGATGATAATCATTACCAGATTTCCACCAAATTAGAATCCTATAATTTTGGTTGGCCGCGTTGTAGTTTCCTTGATATGGATCCCTTAACTTGGTATAGAAACCATGGCGAAGGTTTATCATATCGAAGACGTGCAACTATTTCTCGTGAGTTTTCCACAGTATATCTGAGTCCCAGTAGGTCCAATAATGGTGTGTTTTCGTGCTATGATTATTCGGCATATGGTTATTACTGGCTGCAAACATATGTGTTGAGAGTGCCCACTACTCTTAAAACTGTAAATATTACGGATGCCACTCGTATTAGCGATGGTGCATTTTTTCGGTGTTCGTATATTACAGAGATCCACTTAAATACAGATGTTACGTACATTGGCGCGTATGCTTTTTATGGAACTTCTTGGTATAGCGGATTAAAAGACGAGTTTGTTATCGTGGGCGATGGGGTTCTGATTAAATATAATGGAACAAAAAGCGGCGTTATACTTCCCGATAATGTGAAAATCATCGGTGGAACCGCATTTCGCAATAACACAAGTGTTTCCGATGTAGTCCTGCATGATGGAATAAGAGGAATCAATAGTCGTGCGTTTGAGGGGTGTTCAAAGCTTTTGGCGATAACGATTCCGAAATCTGTGACAAGTATCGGCAAGGAAGCGATACCCGATGCATGCACGATTCGTGTCCATTATCCCTCTGCCGGATATAATTATCGTTCCACCAATCGTATTGTCATTAGTCATACCCATTCTTTTACCGGCGAAAAAGAAATGGTTGCAGAGGCTACTTGTATTCATGAAGGAACCAATAAAATGTATTGCACATTTGCGGGGTGCGATGAATTTAAAGTAGAAACCGTTCCAGCATTGGGCCACAGTTTTACAGAGTACCTTCCCGATAACAACGCCACTTGTGCGGAAAACGAAACAGAAACCGCTAAGTGTGACCGCTGCGATGCCACCGATACACGTGTCATCGAAGATTCCGCTTTGGGGCATCATTATTCAGCAGAATGGACGGTAGACCAAGAACCAACCTGCACAGAACCTGGAAGCAAGTCACACCACTGTACCGTTTGCGGAGATAAAGCTAATATTACTTCCATCCCAGCATTAGGCCACAGCTTTACAAAGTATATTCCGGATAACAACGCTACCTGCATTGAGAATGGGACAGAAACCGCCAAGTGTGACCGGTGTGATGCCACCGACACTCGTGTTATTGAAAATTCCACAACAGAACACAATTACTCTTCCGAGTGGACAGTCGATAAGAAACCTACCTGTACGGAACCCGGCAGCAAGTCGCACCATTGTATTGTCTGTGGAGACAAGGCTGATATTACCGAAATTCCTGCCGAGCATACCTTTGGGCCGTGGGTGGTAACGGTACCTCCCACCAGCGATACTGAGGGCGTAAGGGAGCGCACGTGTTCTAAATGCGGCGAAGTAGAAAAACGAACGATTGACCCTATTGCCGCTATGCCGCAGATCATTGTGGACAGCACGACAACTCATGTCGGTGATACAGTTACTGTTAATGTGTCGGTCAAAAACAACCCGGGGATTATTGCTATGCTTCTGCAAATCGATTACGATTCTTCTGTTTTGGAACTTCAAGAAGCAAACACCAAAGATTTTCAGGATGTTTCGTTTGGCCCGATAGGCAATCATCCGTTTACGGTTTCGTGGGAGGATGCAATTCATCCAAATACCACTACTGACGGTTCTGTGGTAGAGTTGATATTTAAAGTAAAGGACGAGGCGGCTTTCGGACAAACAGCTATAACGGTTACATATGATGAAGAAAATATCTTTAATTCTGACTTTGATAATGTTTTCTTTGAGGTTATCCCCGGTTCTGTTGAGGTATTAAAGTACCGACCCGGCGATATCAATGGAGATGACAGCGTGAATATGAAAGATTACGCCTTATTCAGACAATATCTGACCGGATGGGATGTCGATATTGAATTGGCAGTTGCAGATGTTAATGATGATGCAATCATTAACATGAAAGACTTGGCGTTGTTAAGGCAATGGCTAACCGGTTGGGAGGTTGAGTTAAAATAAGGTGCTGCTGGCTATATTGAATAAAAGATGAAAGGTTGTGTAATGATGAAAAGATTTTTAGCTTTACTGCTGGTATGCACAATGCTATTTGGAACGTTTACATTTAGCACTGCGACGGCGGCATCTGCTCCGACTTTTTCTGTTACAGACACCCAAGGTAAATTGGGTGACGAAATTTCGGTGGATATTAATATATCGAATAACCCGGGTATTATTGCCCTGCGATTAAATATTCAATACGATTCATCTGTATTGGAACTAACAGGGGCTACGCCAAAAGATTACGCAAGTACAACTTTTGGGCCCCTGACCAACAATCCATTTACGTTACTTTGGGACGAATCTCTTAGCCCGGATAATACAACTAATGGCACAATTGCACAACTTACCTTTACGATTAAAGATGATGCCACAGTCAGCGATTCGGATATTAAAATTACCTACGACCCAAACGATGTATTTGATCAAAATTTTGAAAATGTACATTTTGAAACAGTTGTGGGAACCGTCACCATTTCCTGCGCGGAGCATAAATACGGCGCTTTGATTCCTGCAGTGCCTGCGCAATACGATGTGGAGGGAAAAAAAGCTCATTACGAATGCTCTGTTTGCCATAAATTGTTTGATGAAAACAAGGTTGAGGTCACAGAGGAACAGCTTGTTATCCCTGCCATAGGCTCTCAAATAGAGGATGAAAGTACATTCTTAGGTGGAGACGGAACAAAGGAAAATCCCTACTTGATTTCCAACAAATATCAGCTAAATAATGTTAGAAATTATCCGGATTCTCATTTTAAATTGGTGGCAGATATCGTATTTACAAAAGAAGATTTTGCTGAAGGCGGAGATTTTTATAATTACGGTCAAGGCTGGGCACCGATTGGTACAGACGGTGAAACTGCTTTTACCGGTGTATTTGATGGAGACGGGCATATTATTCAAGGCTTATATATCAATATAACACCGGGATCTGTTGCTTATGCCGGACTATTTGGTTATAACCGAGGTACTATCCGCTCTGTGGGGGTAGTCGGGGGCAATGTAACTGCTACTTCGACGGCTTCCGACACCAATTACGCATATGCTGGAGGAATCACGGGCTGGAACAGTGGGGCTATTAGTGAATGTTATTTTACGGGATTTATAACTGCGATTTCCTCTTCGCCGAATTCTCCTGCAGAAGTTTTTGCAGGCGGTATAACAGGTTATCATACGGGGACTATTGATCAGAGCTATAACACGGGCAGTATATCTGCTCATTCCAGTTATCATGCATATGCCGGAGGCATAGTTGGAAATAGCAGCGCTAGTGCTGTAATTGAAGCCTGTTATAATATTGGAGCAATTTCCGCTTCTGCTAATAATTCTCTCAATATTGGTGGTATAGCAGGAAAAAGCAACGGTTTAGTCAATTCATGCTATTATCTCGATACCGTTTCAAAAGGAGTTGGAGGCGGAACAGATCAAGCCGTAAAATGTACTGAAGAACAAATGAAACAAAAGAGTACCTATACGGATTTTGACTTTGATGAGATATGGGAATTTATAGATGAAGATTTCTATCCTTTTCCGTCTCTGAAAAAATTACCTTATTCCGATTTCATTGAAGAAAACACAGAAGATTTTGCTGGTGGAACAGGTTCGGTGCTCTCGCCTTATTTAATATCCACAAAAGATCATCTGAATAATGTGCGAAACCATGTGGGCGCTCATTTTAAAATGATAGAAGATGTCGTGTTTACTGAAGAAGATTTCCTAGCAAACGGTGAATTTTATAATCAAGGTTCGGGCTGGCAGCCAATAGGTGAATCTTCCGATTCCCCGTTTTATGGCGTTTTTGATGGGAACGGTCATACAATTAAAGGATTAAGTATCAAAATAACAGACGATTTAAATGCTTATGCTGGGTTATTTGGTTTCAACAAAGGTACCATTTATTCGTTGGGTGTAATAAACAGTGATATAACTGTGTCCTCTACAGGAAACGATAGTTACGTCGGAGGAATTATAGGTAATAATGACAATGGAACAGTCAGTGAATGTTATACAGATGGATCCATCAAGATTACAGCTTCTTCTGATACTGTTTATGCCGGGGGTCTTATAGGATACAATTCCGGAGCTATTAATGAATGCTATAACATGGGAAGCGTAACCATAAATTCTTCCATCTATGCCGGAGGAATTACAGGTTATAACACTGGCAGCATTAACGAATCTTCCAATAGAGGAACGGTATCTGCTTCTACCTCTACTTATGTTGGCGGGATTGTGGGGCAAAACGGCGGTAATGGAATTATTGGTGAGAGCTATAATATCGGTAAGATAACTGCTGGTTCTTCTTCTCGCACAGGAGGAATCGCAGGCGTTAATACTGATGGAACTATCAGTAAATGTTTCAATGAAGGCGCTATATCCGCTTCAACTTCTGCTTGTGTTGGTGGAATTACGGGAGAAAACAGCGGAAAAGGACTAATTAGCGAGAGCTATAACATCGGCAAGATAACGGCCGGTTCTTCTGCTCGTGCGGGTGGAGTAGCAGGTGTTAACACTAATGGAAATATCAGCAGATGTTTTAATAAAGGGGCAATATCTTCATCGACATCTGCTTATGCAGGAGGAATTGTAGGCTATAACACCGGTGGCGAAATCAGCGAGAATTTTAATAATGGGGATATTTCTGCATCGTCGTCTACCTATGTAGGAGGAATTACAGGATATAACGATAAAGGTCTTATCCTTACATGTTATAACACTGGCAATATTACAACTACTAACGGTGCATCAAATTATACTTTTCGTATTGGAGGAATCGTCGGATATAACAATTCTGGAACCATTGATAAATGTTATAACATCGGTAGCATTGCGCTTAAAATAAGCACGAACACTTCAATGTCTTACATAGATATCGGTGGAATTGCCGGATACAATAATTCTGGAACGATTAATCAATGCTATAATATGGGTTCTGTTACTGATACCAATATTTATTACGATTCAAATTCAGGCGGTATAGTTGGCTATAATTCTGGAACTGTCTCAGGATGCTATAATAACGGAATGGTTAAAACAATGGCAAACGGAGCACGCGACGTTAATATAGGAGGTGTTGCGGGATATAACAACAAAACTGTCAATGATTCGCGAAACAGTGGAATGATATCTGCAGTTCTTCCCTCAACGGCAAACGCTACAATCAGTATTGGCGGTGTCGTTGGATATAACGATAGTGCTATAAGTAATTGTTGCAACACAGGAACTATTTCAGATGCCTCTCTTTCTACATTTACTTATGCTTTTGCGGGAGGAATTGCGGGAAGCAACTATAAAACTGTTAATGAGTGTTATAACACTGGTAATGTAACTACATATTCAAGCGCTTCTTCTGGTCGTAACCACGCTGGAGGAATTGTGGGATACAATATTAACAGCTCAATTAAGCAGTGCTATAATACCGGAGCGGTTAGTTCTTCATATAATTCTTATGCAGGAGGAATTGCAGGGTATAACGTTGTTGAACTTGGATATTATAATGCGGTTATTCAAGGTTGTAATAATACTGGAACCGTAAAGGCTGTCCCTATAAGTCGTAATTTGGCTGGCGGTATTGTGGGATATAACAGCGGGTATGGAAAAATCACTGCGTGTTATTATCGTGGTTCGGATTCGGGTGTGGCTGAGGGTTCAGATACTACGATAAAGAATAATTCACTGGTTATACGTCCAATAATTTCGCCTCAGATGTATGCAGGGTTTGATTTTACAAATGTTTGGATACAAGATAATTATCTGGATTATCATTATCCCCAGTTACAGAATAACCGGCAGGAAAAAATCCAGAGTATAGAATTGGTAACACCTCCTAACAACGGGCGAACAGTACAAAACTGCTTGCCGGATTTAACCGGCACCTCTCTTCGGCTTAATTACGATGATGGTAAACAGGCGGTAATAACACCAACAACAAAAATGCTTTATGGATTTAATAGCAGTGCGTTGGGAAAGCAAACGGTATACTTTACTTACGGTGGATGCATCTCGAATGATGGGATCATAATTGAAGTAGTGCCTAAATCGATAAGCAAAATCTCTGTCACGACTTTGCCAAATAAAACTACTTATGTATTGGGTCAATCGTTAAATCTTAGCGGCGGTAAAATTACGGTCTATTACGATGATAATACAAATGTTAAAATCGATTTAGATCAAGCGCAGATATCCTATCCTTTGGATCAGACAGGCATTGTCACTGTAACGGTGGAATATGCGGGATTTACAGCTGAATTCAATATTACAGTCAATAAAAAACAGATAAAATCTATCAGTATAACCAAACCTTCAAAAATTTCTTATGTTGAAGGGGAGAAATTCGATGTCACTGGTGGTGAACTCCATATTACCTACGTGTCAAATGATAATTATACGGAAACCATTCCATTGGAACGCTCTATGATTGTTGATTACGATCCAAATCAATTAGGTCAGCAGACTCTGACCATATCGTATCAAGGTGTCATAACAACTCTGACAGTCAGTGTCAGACCAGCTGCTCCCGCTGCGCCAAAACCTGCTGCCATAACTGATACCAAGGTCATATTGACTGCTATTTCCGGCTATGAGTACCGTATGGATGACGACGAGTGGCAACAAAGTAATGTTTTTACTGGGCTTGAGCCTAACTCTACCCATAAATTCTATCAACGGGTGGTGGCGACAGATGAGTATGATGCCAGCGATTCCAGCGCAGCTTTATCAATTACAACTAATAAATCTCAAAGCACTGTCCCCGTTGCCCCGATTCTTGTTTTTAAAACAGATACTACTATAACATTGAAAGTTGTCAATGGATGCGAATATAGAATAGATGGAGAAAGTTGGCAGGATAGCCCGATTTTTTCCGGGCTTACTCCAAATACAACATACAAATTATATCAGAGGGTAAAAGAAACCACTACCCACACAGCAAGTGATTCTAGTGCAGAATTATCAGTTACCACTTATGAGCAACCTACTCCCGATTCTCCTAGCACTCCTACTCTATCCGGTAAAACTGACACGACAATCACTTTAACAGCTGTTGACGGCTATGAATACCGCATGGACGACGGCGAGTGGCAACAAAGTAATGTTTTTACCGGACTGGCGCCTAACTCAACGCACAATTTTTATCAGCGAGTAGCGCAGACTGATAAACATTATTCGAGTGACACAAGCCCTGCGCTAAAAATTGCCACGGATAAATCACAGGCTCCTACTCCGAAATCTCCGATGTTGCTAAAAAAAGAAGCAACAAGTATAACTCTTGTTGCTGTTTTGGGTTACGAATACAGTATGGATGGTACTAACTGGCAGGACAGCCCAGTGTTTGCGGGATTAAATCCAGAAACAGAATACTGCTTTTACCAGCGGATAAAAGAAACTGATACACATTATTCGTCACAGATTAGCGCTATGCTGACAGTTAAAACGGCACCTGAATATATAGTAGGAGACATCAATGGTGACAGCAAGATCACTATTGACGATGTGTCGTACCTGCTCAACCATGTTTATTTTCCAGAGTTGTACCCCGTCAGACAGAAATGTGACTTTAACGGAGACGCTATGGTAGATATTGACGACGTGTCGTATCTGCTCAATCATGTTTATTTCCCGGATCTATATCCGTTGCAATAAAAAACAAGGAAAAGAGGACGAGACAATGAAAAAAGCATTAGCGCTTTTGCTGTGTGTGGCTTTGGCTGTCACATCGCTAGTCACAGCATTTGCGGCAGAACCGACATTCGAGTGTACCGTATCCGATACAGACGTTGAAATGGGCGATACCTTTACCGTTACTGTATCAATCAGTGGTTATGAGCCGATAAGAGGAGGGGCGCTCCGATTCTTTCTCAATGAGGACGTATTTGAGGTGATTTCCGGGGAATGGCTGATTCAAAATACCACCTTGGCTCAGTTTGATCCGAATTTCCTGACCGCTACGTTTGCTTCACTGAATTTCCAGGCACAGGATATTAACGGAGATATTTTCCTGCTTACCCTTCAGGCGAAAGAGGATATGTCTTCAGTTGGAAGCATGGATATTCGAGTCGAGCCGCAGTTGACAAATGCTGACAATGAGAATGTGGCAGAGGGGGTTTCCGATACGGTTTCTGTCGCCATCTCCTGTGCGGAACATCAATACGGCGACCTGGTGCCGGAGATTCCCGCCAAATGCGGTGTGGAGGGACGGAAAGCCTATTATGAGTGCTCGGTCTGCCACAAGCTGTTTGACGAAAACCGCAATGAAATAACCGAAGCAGAGCTCGTTATTCCCGCGCTCACTCATGTCGCGGAGGCCGGCTGGCACTCCGACAGGGAAAACCACTGGAAGATCTGCGTCAACGACGGCTGCGGCCAGGTGATCGACGGCACAACAGCGTCCCATAACTTTGAATGGGTAGTAGATACGCCCGCCACAGAGGATGCTCCCGGCGTCCAGCACGAGGAATGCGCGGTGTGCGGCTATACCCGCAATGAGAACACCGAGATTCCCCAGCTTCCGCATGTACATACGGGCATTACCCATCATGAAGCGGTAGAGGCAACCTGTCATTCTACCGGGACAGTGGAATATTGGACCTGTTCTAGCGACAAGTGCGCAGGCAAATATTATGGCAATGCAGAGTGCACCACAGAGCTTGCATCGATTACCACACCGGTCAATCCTGACAATCACGCCGGCGGCACCGAGGTAAGAAACGCGGTAGAGGCTACCTGTAGCGAGAATGGCTATACGGGCGACACCTACTGCTTAGGCTGCGGCGAAAAGATCGCTGATGGTACTTTGATTTCTGCCACTGGAAACCATACCGATGATAACGGGCAGTGGGAGTCCGATGGCGCCGATCACTGGCACACCTGTGGTGCCTGCGGAACCACCTTTGATCAAGCGGCTCATGAAGGCGGCGAGGCCACCTGCTCGGCCAAGGCGGCCTGCGAGACGTGCGGCACGGAGTATGGCGAGCTTGATCCGGATAACCATGTGAATACCGAAATTCGTGGCGCCGTGGCGGCCACCGAGGAATCAGAAGGGTATACAGGCGATACCTGGTGCCTGGACTGTGAAACGATGATCGCAGAGGGTACGGTTGTTCCCAAGCTCGACCACACCCATGATATGGTGAAAACCGAAGCAAAGCCCGCTACCCATGAGGAAGACGGAAACATCGAATATTATACCTGTTCTAAGTGTGGAAAACTGTATCGTGACTCGGAAGGAGCGTTGGAGATCACTCTGGCCGACACGGTTGTGAAAGCCACCGGTCACACTTTTAGTGAGGAATATCAGTCCGATGAAAACGAACACTGGAAAGAATGTGACTGCGGCGAGCGCACCGACGTTGCGGCTCACAGCTTTGGCGACTGGACGGTGACGAAAGAGGCCACCGAAACAGCGGACGGCAGCAGGGAGAGAGAATGCTCTGTGTGCGGGTATACGCAGACGGAGGTGATTCCCGCAACGGGTTCTTCCGAAGAGCCGGAAAATCCCTCTTCCCAGCAGGACGATACATCCTCTGAAGCTCCTAATATGACTTTGCCGGGACAGAACGATGAGTCTTCGCAGGCAGGAAAGCCTTCTTCCGCACAGGGGGATTCCCAGTCCCCGCAAACCGGTGATACCAGCAATATGATGGTTTGGCTTCTGTTAGCGGCCAGTTGCGGAGGCGTACTCACTGTATTTGCGGTCACAAAGAAGCGCAGAGCACACAGATAAGGCCTTTTAAAGTTGTTGCGGCGGGGCGGTCTATTCTAAATGAATATGTTTTTGACAATTCCCGCCTTGACAATCCCCGCCGCACCCACTATGATAGATTTATCAGCAAATGCGTTTTTGACCTGCTTTTGAAGATAGGTCGATAGCCGGTGCAATAACGGGAAACATTTGCCGATGCAGGCGCTTGGCTGCCCGGTGCCGGAACGGACGCCGGATTTCCGGGGATAAACGGTACAGCGCTGCAAAAGGTATGAGCATATCCATATCTCCCATATGATATGGATATACGGAGCGGATGCATAAAGGGAATGCGCCCCTTGTTCTATGCGGCCGGCAAACTCCGTGGTTTGAGAAGCCGTCCGGTGATTTTTTTAGCCGCCAATGTGAAGCAGCAGCCGTGGCAGTGAAAGGCGAAGCTTCATGTCCTTACAGTATCAAAAGGAATGGCATAACCCTGACTGCCTTGCTGACGGGCACAGTGCGCAGCTGTGATCGGGACCGGCTGCAACATGAGAATTTTCAAAATCCCGCGCACAGGCGTATTGCGCCCGTCTGCGGATAAACAGGAATGATACGAGGGAATGCGGTATCACCGTATTCCCTCGTGTCGTTAAAACCATTGCGTGCTTGCCGCCGGAGGCTTTGTTTTACCAAAGTTTCAACTGCTTTATTGGGAGGTGGTGCCTATGCAAAAGAGTGTTTATGGACAAAATGTTTGCATAGACCGGTTATATATGGACTTTTTTCACCTCCGGCAGCGGAAATAAATTCTTAGTAATTTCATGGCCGATTTTATTAGCTGGAAAAGACCCCTATGTCCGATCGGGTAGCAAAACCCAGCAAAACGGCATCCTTCAAGGAGTACATGAAATACTATTGTAAAAGAAAAAACTGGAGCCAGAATAGACTTGCCTGTGTTGCAAGGCTGAATCAGTCTCAGGTCAATAAAATTATCAACGGCACAGTCTATACCGTACAGGTCGATGTATTAACAAGCCTATGTCTGGCATTACAATTAAATCTAAAGGAGAGTAAAGATTTATTAGCGCGGGCCCAACGGGCATTTTCTCCCGCCTCTGAACTCCATAAAACCTATCAAGAATTAATAGAAACATACGCCAAAAAGCCGCTGGATTGTTCCGACAATGTGGAACTACTCGATGAAGCGGATCAGCTTTTAACAGCAAGGAATCTGCCCAATCTTCCGAACTGTTACAGGTAAAAGAAACAGTATAACACAGCAGCACAGCTTGCCCCTATTCCAAATGGGAATAGGGGCAAGCTATGCTTTTTTATTACAATGATATCAGGTTGAGGGCGCGCCGCAGCCGAAAATAGAATGGAAAAAGGAGTTTTGATGTCATGTTAAACATCCGGGATTTGAAAATCGACCCGGCTTCGCTGGGGACCAAAAAGCTGCTGGTGGATATCGCCCCGGCTTATGGGTATAAGGACGGGCGGCGGTTGGACACCGTTACCGGCTACCGCTATATTGTCGCTTTGCCGGAACATGGACTGGAGAAGCTGGGCGTAAAAATCGAAGGCAAGCAGCTGCTGGAAAAGCCTGACGGCTTTGCCGAGGTGGAGTTTAGCGGTCTGGAGGTCTTTGCGTATGAAAGTCAGGGAAAGACGCAGGTCAGCGCCAGGGCTACGGGGATTTCACTTGTGAATAAAAGACCTTAAGCGGCGGGCGGCGCTGCAAAGGATGCAGGCGGGGCAAGGGGATTTTTCTCTAAGAAAAATACGCCCCGGCGGCAGCCCAGCGCCGCCCGCTTCCATAAGGGAAAGTATTACCCTTATGGAAGCATCAGTAGCCGTAGCGGGGAAAGGAGCATGTTATGACAGCCAATCCGCAATCGCGAAAATGGATGCTGACCATCAACAATCCGCAGGACTGCGGGCTTGCCCACAGCGATATGACAGCGATTTTGAACCTGTTTTGTCCGGATTATTTCTGCCTGGCGGACGAGATTGCTTCAACCGGCACCTTCCATACACACATTTTTCTGTATTCTCGATCGCCTATTCGTTTTTCTACGGTAAAAGGCCGGTTCCCAACTGCCCATATTGAAAAGGCGTTTGGAAGCGCCCGGGATAACCGGGATTACATCCGAAAAGAAGGGAAATGGGCAGACAGCGAAAAATCGGAAACGTCGGTTGCCGGCAGTTTTTGTGAGTGGGGCGTCCTTCCCAGCGAGGGGGAGGAAAAGGATCCAAGAATGTACAAGCTGCTTCAGAACGTCAAAGACGGCTTATCCACCACGGACATTATCGACGATACCCCATCGTTTGCATTTAAGTCAAAGGATATTGACGCGCTGCGGGAGATTTATCTGGCCGAGCGGTACCGAACACAAAACCGCGAAGTCACCGTCGCCTATTTATTCGGCGCTTCCGGTACAGGCAAAACCAGCGGGATTTACAGGACGCATCCGGCGTCTGAAATCTGCCGCATCACCGACTACAATGGCCGGAACGGTCTTCGGTTTGACGGATACCACGGCCAGGATGTACTGGTGTTTGAGGAGTTCTGCTCCCAGATACCTATCGAGGTGATGCTCAATTACCTGGATGTGTATCCGCTGTTCCTGCCGGCCCGGTACAACGACCGCATCGCCTGTTACACCAAGGTGTATATCACATCCAATCTGCCGCTGGAAGCCCAGTACACAGATGAACAGAAAGACCGTCCTGAAACCTGGAAAGCTTTCCTCCGGCGGATTCATCATGTGTTTGCCTATCTGCCGGACAAGACGGTAAAAGAACTGGATTTTAGACAGGGGCAAGGCCTATGAGAATGGAAGAAAAGGAACGGCTGAACCGCCAGATGCAAAAGCGATATGTGTGGCTGCGCGTCAGGAACGGATACAAAAGCCTGAAAAACAGCAAGCCGAAGCGATTTGTGCTGGCAACATTTTACACAGTTGTCCTACTGGCTTGGATTTTTAATAAAAACCGTTTCAGCCTGAAGGACGTGGATTTTATATCGCCGGCCTTTGCCGCTCTTTCCAAACTGGTTTGGCCGATCATGCTAGTTGTGGGCACTGTTTTTCTATTGCTCCTGTTTGGCACACCGGTGAACGCCGGTAGGATTATAAATGAATTTCGCAGAATCGGTCTTATCAACAGCGCCGGAGAAACGCCCATATTAACGGCTAAGTACAAAGATGAAAAGCAATCCGAAGTGACGGTGTTGACGTTTGACGGCGTAGGAATCCCACTTCCCGAATGGGAAAACAAACGCCAGCGTATCGAAGCGGCGCTTAATCTGCACGTTGTCAAGCTGGCGGAAGGCAAAAACAAACGGGAAGTCCTGATTTTTACCGTCCCGGCAGGTAAGCCGCTTCCCGAACGGCTGGAGTGGCGGGACAGTTATCTGACAAAAGACGATTCTACGCTGGTGCTGGGTCAAAGCCTGCTGGGTGTGGTCGGGGTGGATTTGGCAAAAATCCCGCACATCCTGCTGGGAGGTTCCACCGGGTCCGGTAAAAGCATGCTGTTAAAATTACTGCTTATGCAGGCCCTAAAAAAAGGGCATGCGGTCTGTATTGCCGACTTTAAAGGCGGTGTGGATTTCTCGGCGGTATGGCACGAAAAATGCCGGATGTGTTTTGATGAGGATGCGTTGCTAACACTGCTGACGAAACTTGTGAATGAATTGGAGCTTCGGAAGAGGGTGCTTCGGGAAAGCGGCTGCCCGAATCTCGACGCATACAACCGGCGCACCGGAAAAAGATGGCAGCGGTATATCTTCGCCTGCGATGAGGTGGCGGAGGTGCTGGACAAAACCGGCCTTTCCAAAGAGCAGAAAGAGAAGGTTAATCTGATCGAAAGTAAACTGGCGGTGATCGCCCG
The DNA here is from genome assembly GCA_944386475.1 of uncultured Clostridia bacterium. Taxonomy (GTDB): domain Bacteria; phylum Bacillota; class Clostridia; order Oscillospirales; family Ruminococcaceae; genus Metaruminococcus. The sequence goes on from CALXBH010000009.1 coordinate 45,475, forward strand.
GCAGGGGCGCGCATTTGGAATTCATTTGATCCTTGCAACACAAAGGCCGGATGCCAACATTATTCCCGGGCAAATCAAGAGCAATCTGGATTTCCGGGTGTGTGGACGGGCGGATACCGTGCTGTCTCAAATTATATTAGACAGCACCGCTGCGGCTGAACAAATTCCCAAAGACGCCGCAGGCCGGTTCCTGCTTTATGACGGCACGGTATTTCAGGCGTATCTCTTTGATGAACACAGCCTCTGAATCAGGAATAGCGGACAAGAGAGGCAACATATTTTAATGATAGAAAGATGAGAAATGCTATGAAAAGAAAACTGATTTTTGGGTTTGACTATCGTAAAAAGAAGGTTGTGGGCGCCTATGGCAAGGTCCTATCATACAGAAGCCCACGAGCGGCGGATACAGGGAAAAAGCCTGCTGGTGGTGAACCGGACGCCGGATTATCGTGGGGATGAAAGAAGCGCTGTCAAGAAAACCATTGAGCAGCAGCTTTATGAGGTCTTCTGTAAATATGTGTCGAACGAGGCTTGAACACACGGAGCTGCGCCCTTATAATGGAGGTGTTAGCAGCTCCGCTTCTTTTTGCGAAGAAGGGAGAGAAAGTGAATCTTTTCGACGCGATTTACACAAGGCAGTCGGTTGACCGGATAGACAGCATATCTGTGGAAAGCCAGGCTGAGTTTTGCCAAAGGGAAGTGATCGAACAGGAAGTCAAAGTGTATACAGACAGGGGATACAGCGGAAAAAACACCGACCGGCCGGCTTTTCAGGAGATGATGAAGGACATCGAAGCCGGAAAAGTCCGCCGTGTCATTGTGTACCGGCTGGACCGGATCAGCCGGTCGGTGCTGGATTTTGCAAATGTGATCGATCTATTCCAAAAGCATCATGTGGATTTTGTCAGCACCATGGAGAAGTTTGATACCGGCACACCCATCGGAAAAGCTATGCTGATGATCGTGATGATTTTCGCCCAGCTGGAGCGGGAGACGATTCAACAGCGGGTGGTGGATGCTTATGCCTCCCGCAGCAAACGGGGATTTTATATGGGTGGTCCGGTGCCTTACGGCTTTCGGTTAAAAGAAACCGTGATCGACGGCGTATGCACCAAAATGTATGAGCCGGTGGAAGAGGAAGCCAATGTGGTCAGGCGGATCTTTTCTTTGTATGCCGGGCCTCAGACATCGCTCGGAGATGTGATGCGGTATTTGGAGGAGCACCGGATTTTCAAACGGGACGGCAAATTGTGGAACCGCAGCCGGATCCGTGATATGATTATCAATCCGGTGTATGTCCGGGCAGACGCCGGGCTGTATGAATTTTTTAAGGCGCAGGGAACGATACTTGCCAATCCGCCGGAGGATTTCATCGGGACAAACGGCGCGTACCTCTATTCCGGCAGCGAAAAAAAGCGGAAAACCGTGTCTTTGGAGGGACATACGCTGGTACTGGCTCCCCATGAGGGGCTGGTGGATGCCAAGACCTGGATAAAATGCCGGACCAAGTGCCTTCATAACCAGCGCGTTGCCAAGCCTGTCAAAGCCAAGGCTACCTGGCTGGCCGGTAAAATCAAATGCGCCTACTGCGGCTATGCCCTGACCGCCAAGGTCTACCACTGCAAAACCAAAGCGGATAACCGGTATTATCTGTGCAACCATAAGTACAACGCCGGCGGGTGCCGGTTCGGTTCGCTGAACGCCGATGTGGTGGACGCCATCGTGCTGGAGGAAATGCAAAAGAAACTGACGGAGTTTGGCACCCTGTCCCGACAGCAGCAGGAGGGCTGCAATCTGCAAAAACTGGAGCTGAAAGCCCGGATCGAAGCGATCGGCAACGATATATCCGCCCTGCTTGACAAAATAACGGCGGCCAGCGATACGGTTATGGATTACATAAACAATCGGATCGCCGCGTTGGACGCCCAAAAAAACAAGCTGTACGAGCAAATCGCACAGCTTGAGGAACGCCGGACAGAATCCCTGGAGGGAATCACCGGCTATATGGAGCGGTGGGAAGAATTGTCGGTCAGCGATAAGATTACAGTAGTGGACAGCCTGATCGAGAGCATTTATGCCTCCAAAGAAAAGTTGGAGATCAAATGGAAAATATAAGGTGAATATAAGGTCGCAATCCATTCTACGTTGATGGGCATGGCTCGCCAAACCGCTGGTAATGGACGATTTCCCTGGCCCGCAGGAATTTAATCACGTCCCGCACGTCGGGGTCGTCGGCCAGGCGCAGGATATTATCGTAAGTAGTTCTGGCCTTTTGTTCGGCGGCTAAATCCTCGTGAAGGTCGGTAATAATATCGCCTTTTGACTGGAACGCGCTGGCGTCAAAAGGAACGCCGGAAGCGGCAATGGGATATAGTCCTGTGGTGTGATCCACAAAATAGGTGTCAAACCCGCTTTTTTTGATTTCTTCTATCGTCAGGTTTCGGGTGAGCTGATGAACGATGGCGCAGATCATCTCAACATGTGCCAGCTCTTCTGTACCTATATCGGTCAGGATCCCTTTGGTCACGTTATAGGGAGCGGAGTACCGCTGGGCCAAATACCGCTGGGAGGCGCCGAGCTCACCGTCGGGCCCGCCAAATTGCGTCGTAATCACTTTGGCCAGAGCGGGGTTGGGCCTGGCGATTTTAACCGGGTATTGCAGTTTTTTGTCATATGTCCACATAGCCTATGCCTCCTCGGTGTATTCCCATGGCCAGGGACTGTCGATCCAAGTCCATGTGGTATCGCTTATAACGTCCTCCGCCCGGATAGGACCGTATTTGCGGGTGTATTCCGCTTTTGTTTCATCCCGCATCTTCCGGTACTTTTGGAAATACGCCAAAGCATCCTGATCGTCGGGATGGGTGTCCAGATAAAGATTGCACTCTACCAGAGTGAAATCACAGATTTGCAGCCGGCGAAGAAGATTTTTGCGGTCATTTTCCATTCGAAACCGCCTCCTCGCCAATCCAGGGCAGATCCAGCTGCTCAAAAATGGTTCCCCGGGTAAACCCTACGTCAGATGGATAAATTTTACACCACTGCTGCATGGGAACATAAGCCATAGCCAGAGAGACCTTATTGTCCGGCGGCATTTTGCCGCAGCACATCATCTGGTTGTCTTCCATGTAAATAAAACTCCTCTCATAAGATAAAACAGGGCTTTCTGCCTGTATGCCATTCTATGCCGTTAAAAGAGGCGCGGTTCTCTTTAAAAAATTCCCCAGGAAATTGGCGGGGAATTTCAAAAATTTTTTAAAAGATGGAAAAATAACTGCTCTGCGGCATTTTTAGATTCCATGTCTGCATCCGGATAGAGTCTTTAATTTTTTAGCAGTTTTTTTGTGTATTCAGTCGAAAAATGGATTTGCGTGTTGTAAATTGCCGTTGTTTTCTTTATAATAAATAAAGAAAAAACTTTAAGCGAAATGTTTGAAGTTTTAAAACTGGCGATAGGTATGATAAAGGAGCTTATCAGCTTTGACGGTAAGTGCGGGAAACAGCAATCTGCTGTTTTCCTTTTTTATGGGGGCAATCCTTTTTGACAAAGGGGAAACATGGATAAAAACGTTCCTGCCTTTTTTGCCGCTGAAAAAGGCGTTGTTTTTTTATCCGTGTCAAATTTTTGGGGCGGCAGATAGGGGTATAACATGAAAGCAATCGGTTTTGACAATGACAAATATGTTCGCATGCAGTCGGAGCATATTAAGGAACGAATCGCCCAGTTTGGTGGCAAGCTGTATCTGGAGTTCGGCGGCAAGCTGTTCGATGATTTTCACGCTTCCCGGGTGCTTCCCGGCTTTGCGCCTGACAGTAAGGTGAAAATGCTCACACAGCTTTCCTCCCAGGCGGAGATCGTCATTGTCATCAACGCGGGAGATATTGAAAAAAACAAGGTCCGGGGGGATTTAGGCATCACCTATGACCTGGATGTGCTCCGTTTAATCGATGCTTTCCGGGAGATCGAGCTGTATGTGGGGAGCGTTGTCATCGCGCAGTACTCCGGCCAGCCGGCGGCGGACGCATTTAAAAAGCGGCTTGAGACTTTGGGAATTAAAGTTTATCTTCATTATCCCATTGAAGGGTATCCCGGCAACATTCCGCTGATTGTCAGCGACGAAGGCTATGGCAAAAACGAGTATATTGAAACCACCCGTCCTTTGGTAGTAGTCACCGCCCCCGGCCCGGGGAGTGGGAAGATGGCTACCTGCTTATCCCAGCTGTATCATGAATACAAGCGGGGAGTCCAGGCGGGGTACGCCAAGTTCGAGACGTTCCCCATCTGGAACCTGCCTTTAAAGCATCCGGTTAATCTGGCGTATGAGGCGGCTACCGCCGATTTAAACGATGTGAATATGATCGACCCCTTCCATCTGGAAGCGTACGGGGAGACCACGGTCAACTACAACCGGGATGTGGAAGTGTTCCCGGTGTTAAAGGCGATTTTTGAAAAAATTATCGGCCGTTCCCCATATCAGTCGCCCACCGATATGGGGGTTAATATGGCGGGCAACTGCATTACCGACGACGCGGTCTGCCGGGAGGCTTCTTATCAGGAGATCATCCGCCGGTATTATCACGCCCTGTGCGATCAGCGGCAGGGGCGCTGCAACGCTGAGGCGGTTTACAAAATTGACCTGCTGATGAAACAGGCGAACATCTCGCCGGAACAGCGGCCGGTGATCGCCGCCGCCAACAAGCGGGCGGAGGATACGGGGATGCCTGCTGCCGCAATCGAACTTCCGGACGGGCAAATTATCACCGGCAAAACTTCGCCGTTGCTGGGGGCGTCGGCAGCCGTGCTGTTAAACGCTTTGAAGGCTCTGGGCGGCATCCAGCATGAGATGCATTTGATCTCGCCCATTGTCATTGAACCGATTCAGCGGCTCAAGACCGTTCATCTGGGCAACCACAACCCCCGCTTACATACCGATGAGATTTTAATCGCCCTGTCCATCAGCGCGGCGACGAACCCCACCGCCGATCTGGCGATGCGGCAGATTCCCAAGCTCCGGGGATGTGAGGCCCATTCTTCGGTGATCCTTTCCCAAGTGGACGAAACCACCTTCCGCAAGCTGGGGCTCAATTTAACCTGTGAACCTCATTATCAAACCAAAAAGATCTATCACCGGTAAACAAAAAGGCGTACCGCAAAAGAATCCTTTTGCGGTACGCCTTTTTTACAGCTCTTTTTTAGAAAACAAATGCGCGCTTATCAAGTAGGAGAGGATAAGCCCTATTACAGCCACTAAAGGCAGCAGATAGATAACTCTGTCAAGGACGGTATAGATCGTCTCCGCCGGGATGCCGCTTACGGCCACCAGGGATTTTGCCGCCAGCCCCAGTAAAAACAGCGTCAGAAAGCTTAACAAAAGAATGAGCCTTGCTTTCTCGGTGCCGAATCGGAAAACGAGCGGCAGCAAAACGCTTCCGTATAAAATACCGGCGGACACGATCAAAAGGGTGGTCAGCAGGGAGGTGGTGACGCCGGCCGCGTCCCGTGTGAGCAGGAAAAACCGGACGCCGTCTAAAAGTAAGGCGAGGATCCCGCCTGCCGCCGCCATCATCAGTAGAAACAGGTATTTTTCCGCCACCAGCTGGCGGCGGGTCACCGGCATGGTCATGGCGAAGGAGTCCCATTTGGCCATGTGGTCATAGCTCATGGTGGTGACCGTCATCATGGTCAGGACAAAAACGGCGATCCCGCCGAAAAAGACCTCCGACTGTCCAAAAAACAACGCCCCCATGACCACTAAAAAGACAAGCATCATCCACAGGGTCTTTTTCATGTTGTAAAAATCCTTTAACAAAAGCCCTTTTATCATGAGATTTTCCTCCTTTTACAGCTGCTTCTCCGGGGAGACCTGTTTGCCCCGGATATAAAACAGCATCATATCCTCCAGTGTGGCCGGGTCGATGGTGAGGCCGGGATGGGAAAAGCTAAGCGCCCGGCGGTTTTGCACCAGCACCTCGCAGCCAAACTGGCTTTGCCGCAGCCGCAGGGCAAACCCGGCGGGCAGCTTTTTAAGCTCCTTTTCGCTGCACTTTAAAATCCCCATAGAGCTTAAAAGATCGTCCTTTTCCCGGCTTAGCACCACCTTTCCCTCATGGAGGAAGGTGATGTAATCCGCGATTTTGTCCAGGTCGCTGGTGATGTGGGAGGACAACAAAACAGCGTGCTCCTCGTCCTCAATAAACTCCAACAGGATATCCAGAATTTCTTCCCGCACCACCGGGTCAAGCCCGGAGGTGGCTTCGTCCATGATTAACAGCTTGGGACGGTGAGCCAGCGCCGCGGCAATGGCGAGCTTGCGGCCCATGCCTTTGGAAAAGCTCCCCGACCGCTGATCGAAGGGAAGGGAAAACCGTTTTAGATATTGCTGGTACAGACTGTCGTCCCAGGTGGGATAGATGGTTTTTAAAATTTTTCCGATCTCTTTGGGGGTGAGATTTTCGTGAAAATGGCCGTCGTCCAGCACCACGCCGATCTGCGCCTTGGCCGCCTGTTCGTTGGCCGGCATCTCCATCCCCAAAATGGAAACGTCCCCGCTGTCCTTCGCGATCAGCCCCAGCGCCGCTTTGATGGTGGTGGTTTTTCCCGCGCCGTTTTCGCCGATCAGCCCCATAATGCAGCCCTTGGGCAGGGTGAGGGAAACATCCTCCAGGGAAAATCCAGAATAGCCCTTGGTGAGATGATGAATTTCCAGCGCGTTGACTGCTTGACTCATAGTGATTCCGCCTTTCTTGTATACTAAAGCAAAATTATTCCTATTTGTATAATTCGGCGAGGATTTCCGTCAGTTCTTCATAGGAAATCCCGCTGCTTTTGGCTACGTCTACCGCCTGCTGCAAATAATCCTCCGCCTGTCTTAACTGTGCTTCCCGTACCAGATCCATGTTGCGCCCGGCCACAAAGCTTCCTTTGCCGGTGACGGTTTCGATAAACCCGTCCCGCTCCAGATCAGTATAGGCCCGCTTGGTGGTAATGACGCTGATGCGCAGCTCCTTAGCCAGCAGCCGCATGCTGGGCAGGGCGGTTCCCTCGGGGAGTTCCCCTTTGATAATCATGTTTTTGATCTGGGAGGTGATCTGCTCGTAAATCGGCTTGTCGCTGGAATTGCTGATGATGATGTCCATGCCGTTCCTCCTGATATATTGTATATATCGTTTATACACAATATATACCCGCTTTACCGGTTTGTCAAGGCATTTGTGAAAAAATTTTCCCATCTTTCTGTTCAGGTATACAAAAATGGCAGAAGAAGCCGTTCCTTTGGGGAAAACGGTTGATTTATGCCGGCAATTTCGTACAATAAAAGTACAGCAGCAAAACGACAGGAAATGAGGGATCAAACATGTTTCATGGAATTGGAATGAATATGGGAAATTTAAGCCTTTTGTCCGATGCGAAAACCCGCTCCATCAGCCCGGAAAACCCCACGGGGGAAAAGGGGAAGGGCGGCATGTGCGAAGTGGAAAACGGCTCGGCCAAAGGCCCGGCCAGGGATTTGGGCCGGGGCTGGAAGGTAAACCCCTTTGTCACCATCCCGGCAGGGGAGACCCATTGCATGGCGGATATTGAAGGGCCGGGGGCCATCCAGCACATCTGGCTGACGCCTACCGGAAAATGGCGCAACACCATCCTGCGGATCTATTGGGACGGGCAGGAGGCTCCGTCGGTGGAATGCCCGGTAGGGGACTTTTTCTGCTGCGGCTGGCAGGAGTATTTTCAGATCAGCTCCTTGGCTGTCTGCGTCAATCCCGGCAGCGCTTTTAACTGCTACTGGACGATGCCGTTTAAAAAGCATTGCCGCATCACCCTGGAAAACCGGGCGGAAGAACCGGTGGTCATGTACTACCAGGTGGACTACACATTAACCCGGCTCCCGGAGGATTTCGGCTATTTTCACGCCCAGTTCCGGCGGGTGAACCCTCTTCCGTATAAATCCGTTTATACCATTCTGGACAACGTCCGGGGGAAGGGGCAGTATGTCGGCACCTATCTGTGCTGGGGTGTGAACAACAACCAGTGGTGGGGCGAAGGGGAGATCAAGTTTTATTTAGACGGGGACACCGAGTTTCCCACCATCTGCGGCACCGGCACCGAGGATTATTTTTGCGGCTCCTATAACTTTGAAAATCCCGCCACCCGGGATTATGAGCCTTTTTCCACCCCCTATACCGGCTTGCAGGTGGTGAGTGTAAAGCCTCCTTACCAGGTGCAGAAGCGGTTTGGCATGTACCGGTTCCACATTATGGACCCCATCCGGTTTGATAACGACCTCAAAGTGACCATCCAGGCTGGCGGGAAGGGGGACGGTATCTGCCCTTGCAGGACGATATTGCCTCGGTGGCCTTTTGGTATCAGACCCTTCCGGCGGCGCCGTTCCCGGCCCTTCCCGACAAGGATTATCTGGAGATCGTTTAGTTGCCATGTCCTCAGCCCGCCTTGCCGGTGGCCGAGAGTTAAACAGCCGTGCTTTTTACAAAGCCCCCCTCCTATGGATTCCCATAGGAGGGGGGCTTTGTAAAGCTATTCCGCCATATTGGAAGATACGGGTATGTTGGCGCTTTGTGCTTTCTCAACCGTTTGGATTTGTTTTAGCAGTACCCTTGGTCAGTACACGGATATATTTTGCTCGCCTTAGGGATGTTGATATTGGTTTCGATTGATTCCATACTGCAGGCAGAAATTTTAAAGCTTATGCCGTTGGCCGGCATTGCCTGTATCGGTTAGATTGCTTTGCAATCGAGACAGATATTGTACCGAAACGGCAGATTACGGCGCCTGCCGGCCGGAGAAGGCGCAAACTTTCTAAGATGTTTCTATTAGCCGCCCGGCTTTTCTCTTGTTCCCGAAGATGGGCCTCAAATTTCAGGAGAAGGGAAGCTGTATTTTTTTTAAGCTGCATAGATACACCTCCACAAAGATATTAACGGGAGTAGTATGCGTTGTTTGCCTTTTGGCATACCTGACAGTACAAGGTGTGCGGAGGGCGTTTACGATCCATATCTACGGCATAAGAGTTTTTAAAAACGCTCCTCACAGGAGCAGAATAAAAAAGACGCTATATTTTTACGATACCATAAATCGCCTGCGAAAACCACCTGAAAAAGAGACAATCCTTAGCGCAGATACTCGGTTAAAATACGAATTGTCATTCCGCTTTTTGCAGGTTATCCTAATGGTTAGGCATCAGTCAAAAAAACAGGAGGAATCAGGGATATGAAAATTTGTCTGAAAGACTTTGAGGTAATGGCCCAGCCAAAGCCGTATTATGACCGGCTGCGGGACTATATCGACCGGGTTGACCGGGAGGAAAAACAGGTGGCCTGGGCGTTTATCAACCAGCTTACCGACGAGGAAGTCATCCGGTTTTACCATATCCCCGCTTTTGATTTGGAACAGATCCGGGAGCGGCTGCGGGTGGAAATGGCCGCTTATCTTGCGATCTCTTAAGAAAAGGGAGTGCTGTGGAGTACGGCGCTTCCTTTTAAAAATATACTTGCGGCCATACTTTGCGGGCAGCCTTTTTTATTTCTAAGGCCTTTCATCATGGATTTGAAGGCAGGCCGATTATTTTCAAAAGATTTTCAAAACCGTCATGTTTTTTCCTTGCGGAGAAGGCTTTTTTGTTATACTATGAAAGTGGACAGTTTATACCACTTAACCGGCCCATCCGGAAAGGATAGGAGAAACGCTTTTGTGATTACCATATTGTCACCGGCAAAGAATATGCGTGTTGCCTCTTTTAAAGGCGCACCGCTGACAGAGCCTGTGTTTTTACAAAAAACCCGCAGGCTGGCGGCGTATTTAAAGGGGCTAAATCCCTGGGAACTGGAAAGCGCCATGAAGCTGAATCCTCAGCTGGCGCTTACGGCGTTTGAATACGCCCAGAATTTCGAGAAGGATGTCCGAGATTCCGTTGAGAACACTTCCGGATTTCCAGATTGGCCCTGCCCGGCGCTGCTTGCCTTTCATGGGCTTGCCTACCGGTATTTAGACGCGGCCTCGCTGACGGGGGAAGACCTTTTGTACAGCCAGGACCATCTGCGGATCGTCAGCGCGCTCTACGGCCTTTTGCGGCCGCTGGACGGGATTTTCCCCTACCGGCTGGAGTTTCAGTGCAAAATAAAGCCGGAGGGCAAAAGCCTGTACGCCTTTTGGGGAGATGATCTTTCCCGGGCGCTTTCGGGGCAGACGGTTATAAACCTAGCGTCGGCGGAATACGCCAAGGCGGTTTCCTCCAAGAGGAGCGAAGGCCCTCGGGTGATTACCTGCGAGTTTCGGGTGCCCCGCCGGGGGAAGCTTGTGACCCTTCCCACCGAGGCCAAGATGGCCCGGGGGAGGATGGCGCGGTTTATTCTTCAAAACCGGCTGGATTCCCCGGAAGAGCTTACAGCGTTTTGCTGGGAAGGGTGGACCTATTGCGGTGAGCTGTCCCGAAAAGATACATTGTTATTTATCCGGCAGTAGCCGGGAGGAGAAGCCCATGACAAAACAGCAGCTATACAGAAAACTTCGGGAGCAGCTTGCGCTGGAATACAACTGCTATCCTGAAGACTTTACCCGCAAGGAAAACATTGTCACCCTGTCGGTGGATCATCCGGGGCGGCGGCATTACGCAGACCGGCCGTTCTTTTTCCAGATGGTAACGTTGGGACAAAACGCGGTGATTACCGCCGATCCCCGCCTGCACGCCTGGCTGCGGGATTATATTGAGGACAAGCCGGGACACCGGCTGTTTGAGTACCGTTCCCTGTGCCAGATCGACAACCGCTTAAAGGAATTTGACAAGCGCCTGTGGCAGACCCATCACATGTTTTTGCCGGATATGGAGATCAAACCGGTCAAGGATTTAATCCCCGTCCGCTGGCACGAGCAGGAAAACCTGCACTCCTTTTACGCAGAAAAGCGGTTCCCCAACGCCCTTTGCAGCCGGTTTATGCCCTCACGGCCGGACATGCTGGCGGTGGCGGCCTACGACGGGGAGCAGATTGTCGCTATGGCCGGCTGCTCCGCCGACACGCCGGAAATGTGGCAGATCGGCATCGATGTGCAGGAGCAGTACCGGGGCCGGGGCATCGGCACTTATTTGGTGACCCTGATTAAAAACGAGGCCATCCGCCGGGGAAAGATCCCCTTTTACGGCACCAGCCTGTCCAACCTCCCCTCCTGGAAAATTGCCCTTAACAGCGGCTTTTTCCCGGCGTGGATTGAAGTGGAGACCATCGAGGAATAAGTTCCCATCAGGAAAGGAGAAGAACGTATGATACAAGAAGGAATGAAAGCACCTGAATTTACTCTTTGTAATAAAGAAGGGGAGCCGGTTTCCCTTTCGGATTTTAAGGGGAAAAAGGTCGTTTTGTATTTTTATCCCCGGGACAACACTCCCGGATGCAGCCGTCAGGCCTGCGCGTTTAAAGATGCGTATCAGGGCTTTTTGGATGAAGGGATTGTGGTCATCGGCGTCAGCAAGGACAGCGTTGCCTCCCATCAGAAATTCGCGGAGAAATATGGCCTTCCCTTTATCCTGTTAAGCGACCCTGAGCGGCAGGCTATCGAAGCCTACGGGGTGTGGCAGGAAAAGAAGATGTACGGAAAAGTGAGCTTCGGCGTGGTGCGCTCCACCTTTGTAATCGACGAAAACGGCACGGTCATCAAGGTATTCCCCAAAGCCAAGCCGGATACCAACGCGGCGGAAATCCTCGCCTTTTTAAAGGAGCGGGAATAGGCCGGTTTTAAAAGGAGAACCATTGCATGACTGCTTTTGAACGGATTTATGAAGTCGTCAAGCGGATCCCCCGGGGCCGGGTGTGCACCTATGGCCAGGTGGCCCGTCTGGCGGGAAGCCCCCGATGGGCCAGGGCGGTGGGCTATGCGCTGCACCAAAACCCGGAGCCCGGCGTGATTCCCTGCCACCGGGTGGTCAACCGGGAGGGAGCCTTGGCGCCCGGCTTTGCCTTCGGGGGAGAAAACCGCCAGCGGGAGCTGTTGGAAGCAGAAGGGGTGGCCTTTTTGCCGGACGGCCGGGTGGACATGGCCCGTCATTTTTGGCAGGGAGATCCCTTGCTGTTGGATATGGAATTTGCAGTCAATAAAACCGGCGCCTTAAAGGCGGACGAATGAAAGGAGAAATTTTTATGCCTTGCATACAGGTCAAAACCAATGCGGCCATTAACGAGCAGCAGGAAAAAGCGGTGAAAACTCGGCTGGGAGAGGCGATCTCCCTGATCCCGGGGAAAAGTGAGCAGTGGCTGATGATTACCCTGGAGCCGGGCTGTACCGTCTATTTCCGGGGAGATAAGGAGGAGCCCGCCGCCTTTGTGCAGGTGGGGATCTACGGGAAAGCTTCCGCCAAGGCCTATGACGATTTGACCGGGGCGGTCACCGGGATTTTGCAGGAGGAGCTGTGCATCCCGCCGGACCGCATCTATATCCAGTACGCCGAGACCCCTTACTGGGGTTATAACGGCCGAAATTTCTGACTGCCGCCGCAGCGGTCCCGAATGACGGACGGATTTCATGAAAAACGGTCGGATTTTGCCCCTTTTAACAAAAAAGAAACAAATAAATTGTACAGAAAAGTATTTACAAAGCGATGAAAAGATGTATAATACTAATAGATATTCATCGAGCGTCAGAAGATCTCACCAACCCCGTCATCGCAAGGAGAATACAACACACTCCACTCACACACTTACTCTC
>CALXBH010000010.1 GCA_944386475.1 uncultured Clostridia bacterium
CTAAAGGGAACCCTGAAGTGAGCTCGGCATCCTGCAAAGGATACTGTAACCCTTCTGTGGTCACCCCCGTACAGCGGTCGGAAAAGCATAAAAGGGACACCCGCACATCCCGGCGGGGAAAGGAAACTGTTTCGTTATAAAGCAGCCATACTTCATTTTTCTCCTGCCACAGCATCCCGTTCGCGCCGTGATCCTTTAAAAAGCTCAGCCCCTGAATGGCAGCAAGGGTGTGATCGATCCGCCCCCCCAACGCACCGTAGATTCGAAAATCCCGGTATCCCTTTTGCAGCCCGAGCTTTAAGGCAATCATCAGGTCGGTGTCGTCCTTTTCCGGAGGATAGCGCAAAAGCTCATACCCGCCCTCCTCCGGCAGGGAGGAATCAAAATCCCCCAGCAGCACATCCGGGGTAAGCCCCAGGGCTTTCAGATGCTTTTGCCCGCCGTCGGCGCAGATGAGATAATCCTTTGGCCCCAAGCAAAGCTCTACCGCCCCATAATCCTCTACCGGTGCGGCGGCAAAAACATAGCAGACCCCCTGCGGAATATCGTCCATTGTCAGCACGCCCTTTCCCCGGCTTTTCTCAGCGTTTTTGCTGGAACTGCCACTCTTTTAAATCCTTGACTTCCTCATACAGCTGGCAGTAGCTTTCATGCCGGGAACGGGGAATCTCCCCTTTTTCTACCGCTTCCAGCACCGCGCAGCCCTTTTCCACCCGGTGGGAACAGCCGGTAAAACGGCAATGGTCAAGATAAGGGGCAAATTCCCGGAAGCATCCGGGAAGATCCTCCTTGAAAATCCGCTCATACCGCTCAAAATCCACGGTGGAAAATCCAGGCGTGTCCGCAATATAGCCGCCCTGAGGAAGGGGAAATAATTCCACCTGCCGGGTGGTATGCCGGCCGCGGCCCAGCTTTTGGCTGATATCCGAAGTTTTCAGTCCCAGTTCGGGCAGCAGCTGGTTAATCAGGCTCGATTTTCCCACGCCGGAATTCCCGATAAAAGCGCTGACCTTCCCTGTCAGGGCCGCCAGCAGGCGGGCAGCCTCCTGCCCGCCTGCTGCCAGGTTGTTGACCGAATAAACCATAAACCCCGCTTTTTTATAGATACCCGCAAGCTCCCGGTCGGATGCCAGATCGTTTTTGGTGATGACAAGGGCAGGTTCGATCTTCTTTTTTTCCGCAATGGCAATCAGCTTATCCAGGATAAACAGGCTGGGAGAAGGCTCACAGGTAGACGCCACCAAAAACAGCTGATCCAGATTGGCTAAAGGCGGACGGATAAAGCTGTTTTTCCGGGGAGAGACCCCTACGATCCAGCCGTGCTCCTCATCCTCGGGGGTAAACTCCACCAGATCCCCGGCGCAGGGGGATAATTCCTGTTTGCGGAAAATTCCTCTGGCTTTGCATTCATAAACCAGATCGGCAGCTTTTACATAGTAAAAGCCGCCGATGCATTTTAACAGTATTCCGTTTGCCATAAACTATTCTTCCGCTGTATCAGAAGAAGGCTCGGCTTCCTCTTCAGAAGAGGTGGCATCATCCGGTTCGCTGGAAGTTTCCACCGGTGCCGAAGAAGCAGGGGGCTGAGGAGCGGAGCTCTCTTCATCGCCGCCGGAGGTCTCAAACACGCTGTCGTTCCGGCTAACCTGAGACTTGCTTCCGCTGCTGAAGTCCACCGAGTAGGTCAAGAAGCGGTCGCCGCTGCTCTCGGACTCGCCTTCTTTCCAGACTACGACCGTTACTTCCACATCGTCGCTGTTCCCGCTGAGAGTAAAGCTTGGGAACTGGCTGGTAGCCGTAGCGTTAAAGCTGCCGGTATCGCCCTGCTGCTGGCCGTTCATATAGATCTTGTAGTTATAATAGCCACGCGCACCGGAGGGAAGATTAACATCACCAAAGGACACCGACTTGGTAGGCGCGTTGCCGGAGCTCACCGTCAGGGTGATGGAATCCCCTTCCTCCACCGTCATGCCGCCGGAAGGAGACTGGGAGATAACCTGGCCGCTGGGAGCCGAATCGTCCACCGTGTTGATGGTGTAAGTGAGGTTTTTCGCGTCGATTTCCCGGATAGCCTCGCTCTGCTGTTTGCCCACCACGTTGGGGACTTCCACCGGATTGGTGGCCTCGCCCCGGCTGATATAAACAGTGACTTCCGTACCCACATCCGCCATCTCTTTACGGGCGGGCTCGGTGGAGACCACATGATCCTCCGCAACAGAGGGGTCAAAGATCTTAACAATCTTGCAACCTAACTCCGCTTCTTTAAGCTCTGCTTCCGCTTCAGCAGAGGTCTTGTTATAAACGTCGGGCACCTCAACCTGACGCGGGCCGCGGCTGACCGATACCTCTACCGTGGTATTGGATTTTACCGTCCGGCCAGGGTCGATGGACTGATGATAGATAATGCCCGCCTCATAGTCATCGCGGTTTTCGCTCTCCACAACTTTCAGATTAAAGGTGAAGTTTGGGTCGTTGCGCAATTCGTTGTAGCTTTCACCCACCAGGTTGGGCATAATGGTGTCTTCCGCTTTGGGGCCGAAACCAAAGCCGAAGATGACGATCAAAATAACCGCCGTCACCACCACAAAAGCACAGGCCACACCCGCCAGGATGGGGATCATCCGGGATTTCTGAGGCTTCTCTTCTTCCTCATCATCCTCGTCCTCATAGTCGTCATCGTTTCCGCCGTTGACGGCATTGAAGTATTTGGTTGTGCCCTCATCGTTAAAATACTTGTATTCAAAGACAATGCTGGGATTGCGCTTAAATTCGTCGATATCCCGCAGCATCTCCGCAGCGCTTTGATACCGCATGCTGGGATCCTTCTGCATGGCGCGCAGGGTGATTTCCTCCAGTCCCTCGGGGATGGTGTCGTTAAGCTCCCTGGGACGGCGGGGGGTAGCCTGCATCTGCATAACGGCAATCGCCTCAGGATTGTTGCCGTCAAAAGGCAGCCGGCCGGTGAGCATTTCGTAAAGCATCACGCCCACCGCATAAATATCGGTCTTCTCGTCGGTGGCCTCTCCCCTGGCCTGCTCGGGGCTGATATAATGCACCGAGCCGATGGCCTGGTTGGTAGTAGTCTTGCGCTCGTCTCTTGCGACACGGGCGATGCCGAAGTCCATCACCTTGATGGTGCCGTCCTGCAGCAGCATGATGTTCTGGGGCTTAATGTCCCGATGGACGATTCCCTTATCATGAGCATGCTGCAGCGCCCTTAAAATCTGGACGGTAAAATGCACAGCTTCTTTCCAGCGAAGGACTTTCTGCTGTTCGATATACTCTTTTAAGGTAATACCGTCAATGTATTCCATGACGATGTACTGGATATTGTTTCCAAAGCTCACGTCCAGCACCTTGACGATATTGGGATGGGAAAGAGCGGCGATCGCTTTGGATTCGTTGCGGAAACGGCGGGTGAATTCCTCGTTTCCAAGATACTCATCCTTCAGGATCTTGACGGCGACGATTTTGTCTTCCATCTTGTCGTAGGCTTTATAGACATTCGCCATTCCACCGATCCCGATCAGTTCCCGGATTTCATAGCGTCCGTCCAGCCGTTTACCTAAATACTTATCCATACAGACTACCTTTCTTTTTTAGTATCATAAATTTGTCGCGATGGCAACAGTGATATTATCCGAACCTCCCGCGCGGTTCGCGGCTTCAATCAAGCTGCCGCAAATCGTGCCGGGGCTGTTTGCCAGCAAAAGCGAACGGATTTCTTCATCCGAACACATGTTGGTCAACCCGTCGGTGCAAAGAAGCACCAGATCCCCGGGGGATAAGTCCGCTTCAATATAATCAACCGAAACGGAGGGGTCAACCCCTACCGCCCGGGTAATCAAATTTTTTTGCGGATGCCGCTTGGCATCCAGCTTGGATAATTTTCCCTGTTCAATCAGCACCTGGACAATCGAATGATCCTTGGTGACCTGGAGCGTTTCCTCCGCGTTGTGAATGTACGCGCGGGAATCGCCCACATGGGCAATATAGGCCATAGAAGGGGTCACAATACAGGCGACGATGGTGGTTCCCATTCCGGTCAGTTCCGGCTGCTCCTTCGCTTTGGCATAAATTGCGGAGTTTGCCGTGTTTACTGCGGTAATCAGCAGGTTGCGGATAGAGTTTCCGTCCATCTGGGGACGGTAGCCCCGGCGGATCTTTTGCGAGGCTGTGTCGCAAGCCATTTCGCTGGCGATGTTGCCGCCGTTTTCGCCGCCCATTCCGTCGCAGACCACAAGCATTCCCACGTCGTCGGTTATATTGTCAACAAAGAACGCATCTTGATTTACATTTCGCTTTTGGCCAATATCGGTTTTGCCATGTATCACCAAGCTGCATTCCTCCTTCTTTCTGTTTATTTCTCTTGCTGTAGCTCTTCCCGCCTGAGCTGTCCGCAGGCGGCGTTAATATCTGCTCCCAGGGTGCGCCGCACCGTGGCGGTGATCCCGTGGTCGTTTAAATATTTTTGAAACGCGAATACCTTCTGCCGGTTGCTCGCCCGGTAGCTTGTCTCCGCCACGGCGTTGACCGGTATTAAGTTGACGTGGCAAAGGGTCCCTTTTAACCGCCCCGCCAGCTCCTGCGCGTCCTTTAAGCTGTCGTTAACCCCCGCGATCAAAGCGTATTCAAAGGAGATCCGCCGCCCGGTTTTTTGCTCATAATAACGGCAGGCGTCTAAAAGCTCGTCGATATTCCAGCGCCGGTTGACCGGCATCGTTTTGGAACGGATCTCGTCGTTTGGCGCGTGCAGGGAGATCGAAAGGGTCAGCTGTAATTTCTTTTCCGCCAGATCGTAGATTTTATCCACGATTCCGCAGGTGGAAAGACTGACGTGCCGCAGGCTCAAACAAAATCCCTGCTCGTCCGACAACAGCCGCAAAAAGCGCAGGACGTTGTCGTAATTGTCCAGCGGTTCGCCAATCCCCATCAGCACAACGTTGGAAACGCGCTCCCCGCTATCCCGTCCTGCGGCGTAGACCTGCTCCAAAATCTCGGAGGGAGTTAAGTTGCGGACAAACCCCGCGATGGTGGAAGCACAAAAGCTGCATCCCATCTTACACCCCACCTGAGTGGAGATGCAGACGCTGTTTCCATGCTTATACTGCATCAGCACGCTTTCCACATGGGAGCCGTCCGGCAATTCATAAAGATATTTTACCGTATTATCAAGCTTACTTACAAGTCTTTTTACGATATTTAGTGAAGTTATGTAAAAAATATTCGATAACTCCTGTTTTAGGTTGGCAGAAATGTTAGTCATTTCATTAAATGAGTTAACGTTTTTAACGTGGAGCCACTGATAAATCTGCTTCGCGCGAAATTTCTCATATCCCCGGGCGGCAAAGTCGGCCTGAAGCTCCGGAAGGGTCATTGATTTAATATCGATTTTTTCCACGTGTTATCCCTTTCTTTGAAACATCGCCAGATAAAAACCGTCCGAATCCATCTCGTCCGGGAAAAAGGTATGGCTATGCCCCTCTTTTCCCGGAAGGGGCGCCGGTATAAAGGCGGGGTTTTCCCGCAAAAACCGCTCCGACACCTCGTCGTTTTCCGCCCGGCTTAAGGTACAGGTGGAATACATAAGCACCCCGCCCGGCCGGACATATCCGGCGCTTGTCTGCAAAATCCGGTACTGGATCTCCGGCAGGCGGTCAAAATCCTTTGGATCTTTATACTTGATCTCCGGCTTGCGGCGGATGATTCCCAGCCCCGAACAGGGAACGTCGCACAACACCTTATCCGCCGGTTTGCGGCCTTCGCAAAAGCGGGCCGCGTCCCCTGTCTGGGCATGGATACACTGGATTCCCAGCCGGTTTGCCCCCTGCTCAATCAGCTTGACGCGGTTTTCATGAAGGTCAAAGGCGTAAAGCTCCCCTTTGTCCTCCATGTACTGGGCCATAGTAAACGCCTTTCCGCCGGGAGCGGAGCACATGTCGTACACGATCTCCCCGGGATTGGGATGAAGCAGCCGGCACAGCGTCTGGCTGGCAAGGTCCTGCACATGGAAAAGCCCTTTTTTATAAGCGGGCATATGGCGGATGCTGCCGATCCCCTTGACTACTAAGGCGCCGGGGATATGTCCTACTGGAGAGGCCTCCCGCTTGTGGCGGGAAAAATCCTCCGCTAATTCCTGCGCAGTTATTTTCAGAGTGTTCACCCGCAGGTAAAGAGGCGGCGCGCCCACCGATGCCTTCAGCAGTTTTAAGGCAGTTTCTTCGCCGTATTCCTCCTGCCACTTGGCAATCAGCCACCGGGGGGCGGAGTATTCCACCTCCAGCCGGCGGGAGGGTTCCTTTGGCAAGGGGATCTTCTTGCCGTCCCGGATAAAGCTGCGCAGCAGGGCATTGACAAAACCCTTAGCGCTCACCTTTTTGACCGCGTACACCAGCCGCACGCTTTCGTTGACCGCCGCGGAATCCGGGACGGATTCCATCCAGATAAGCTGATAAAGCCCCATCCGCAGGATATTGAAAATATCGGTGGATATTTTTCGCAGAGGGATTTTGGAATACCGCTCCACACCATAATCCAGGGTGATCTTCCGCTCCAACACCCCGTAGAACAAAGCGCTGGCAAAGGTTCTTTCCTGCAAAGAAAGCCCCGCCTGATCCAGGGTTTTATCCAGTATCAGGTTAGAGTAAGAAGCATCCTCTTCCATTTTATTCAGTGCTAAAAGCACACATTCTCTCGCTGTTTTCATGGGCTAATTCCTGTTCCTTGACGCGATGGCAAGCAGGCGCAGAAGGTTAAAGATCGCTGTAATCAGCGCCGCCACATAAGTCATTGCCGCCGCGTGCAGCACCTTCCCCGCCCCTTTCAGTTCCTGGGGCGAAAGCATCTGCCTCTCCCGCAGCACCTTGAGAGCCCGGGAAGAAGCGTTAAACTCCACCGGCAGGGTGACAAGCTGAAACAGCACCACCGCGGTGAACAAAAGGATTCCCAACGGCACTAGGAAGCTGAAGGCGGAAAAAATCACGCCCAGAATCACTAAAGGGAACGCCAAGGCAGAGCCAATCCGGGTGGCTGGAATAATCGCCGCCCGAATTTTTATAGGCGTATAGCCCACCTGATACTGGATGGCGTGCCCTGTTTCATGGGCGGCGACGCCCACGGCGGCCACCGAGTTTGAAAAATACACTTCCCGGGACAGGCGGATCACATTGGCCCTGGGATCGTAATGGTCGGAGAGTTTTCCTTCCACCATTTCGATCGGGACATGCTGTAAGCCGTTGGCGTCCAAAATCTGCCGGGCCGCCATCGCCCCGGTGAGGCCGGAGGCGTTTGACTCCTTCTGATACCGGCTGAAGGTGGCAGAAACGTTAATCTGCGCCGCCACGGCAATCACCAGCGAAGCGATCAACAGGATCCATTCCCACAAAGGATAACCGTAAAAGCCATAGCCTCCATAGTATACATATAACGGCATGATACCGACTCCTTATCCGTTTCAAAAATGTTTCCTACAGCGAGCAAAATACCGTTCCCTTGGGGAGCTTTTTCCCCCGCAGAAAATCCTCGCCGCTCATCCTTTTGGAGCCTTCCAGCTGCACTTCCAAAAATTCTACCGCACCGTCCTTAACGGCCACAATCAGCTTTTTGTCGTCCAAAAGCTCGCCCGGCTCCCCGTGATAGTGTTCCACCACCCGGGAACGGTATACCTTCAGCCGCTTGCCGTCAAGCTTTGTGTAGGCGCAGGGCCAGGAGGAAAGCCCCCGGATCTGGTTGTGAACCTCCTGGGAGGATTTTTCAAAATCAATGGGCGAAAGCTCTTTGGTGAGCATCGGCGCGTAGGTGGCGTCCTCATCCTTCTGCGGGACGCGGGGCGCTTCTCCCCGCTCGATCAGCCGGACGGTCTCGATTAACGTCTGAGCGCCCAAAACCTCCATGCGGCTGTAAAGCTCATCGGCCGTTTCGTCCGGGCCGATGGGCGTTTCTTTTTTCAAGATCATGTCGCCGGTGTCCAGGCCTTTGGCCATATACATGGTGGTGATGCCGGTGACCGCGTCGCCGTTCAGCACGCTCCACTGGATCGGGCCGGCTCCCCGGTACTTAGGGAGCAGCGAGCCGTGGACGTTTACACATCCCAAAGGCGGGCAGTCAAGGATCTCCTCCGGCAAGATCTTGCCGTAGGCTACCACGACGATCAGATCCGGTTTTAGGGAGGTCACCTGCTCGATGCCCTCCGGCGTTTTTAACGACACCGGCTGGAATACCGGCAGTCCATAACGAAGGGCCAGCTCCTTCACCGGCGGCGGCGCGAGCTGATAGCCTCTTCCTTTAGGCTTATCCGGCTGGGTAAAAACGCCGGCAACCTCCTGATGATCGTCAATCAGCGCCTGCAGGGAAGGAACGGCAAAATCCGGCGTTCCCATAAACACAATCCGCATAGGGTTTCCCCTCCTTTTTCGGTAATCTTAATCCGCGATCACTTCTTCCGCGACGTCCACAAACAGCTTGCCGTCCAGATGATCGATCTCATGGCAAAACGCCCGGGCCATCAGTTCAGAACCGGAAACGGTAAACTCCTTGCCGTAACGGTCTTGGGCCTTGACGGTCACATGCATGGGGCGGGTCACCGTTCCCCATTTTCCCGGAAAGGAAAGGCAGCCTTCGGTTCCCCGCTGTTTGCCCTTAACTGAGACGATCTCGGGGTTAACCAGCTCGATGAGCTGATCGTCCACCTCCACGACTACCGCCCGTTTTAAAATTCCTACCTGCACGGCCGCCAGACCGGCGCCGTCCGCTTTGCGCATGGTTTCGGTCATGTCGTCCAAAAGCGTCCACAGCCGCTGGTCAAACTGCTCCACCGGCCGGGATTTTTTGCGGAGAATTTCGTCCCCATCCTTTACAATCCTACGAATTGCCATTTTCCATTCCACCTTTTATCAAATGAATTCTATGATTACACTTCGCCGTTGATATCGGCGAAGATCCCAATCTTCTGAAATCCGGGAAGAGCGTCCGCCTCTTTTAAGGCGAACCGCATCAGCCGCCGGAATTCCTTTTGGGCCCGGCATTTCATCACCAGCCGGTAGCGATAGCGGTTGTTGACCTTAAACACCCCTGCGGGCGCCGGCCCCAGCACCTTAAGGGGTGAAGAAAATGCCGCCGCTTTGGCCGTTTCCTTTAAAAGCGCCAAAAAGCTTTCCGCCGCCCGCAGGGTGCCGGAATCCGTCTCCCCTGCAAAGCCCACGGTGCAGATATCGCAAAAGGGCGGATACAAAAGGGCTTTGCGGGACTGGATCTCATCCGCATAAAAAGCCTCGTAATCCTGGCGGGCGGCAAACTGGATCACCGGATTTTCCGGCGAATAGGTTTGTATCAGCGCCCGGCCCGGCTTTTCTCCCCGGCCGCTGCGGCCCACCACCTGGGTAATCAGGGAAAAGGTGCGTTCGCTGCACCGGAAATCCCCGGCGTACAGCGACTGATCGGCCGAAATCACCCCCACCAGGGTCACCTCGGGGAAATTAAGCCCCTTGGCGATCATCTGGGTTCCCACCATGATATCATATTCTCCCCGGCGGAAGCTTTCAAAATTCTGCTCATAGGCATAGCGGGAATAGGTGGTGTCAGCGTCCATCCTGAGCACCCTGGCATCGGGGAAAAGCTGTTTTAACTCATCCTCCACCCGCTGGGTGCCGAGCCCTGAAAGCTGGATATGCTCCGACCCGCAGCTGGGACAGGCTTTGGGCGGGCGCTGGGTGTAGCCGCAGTAGTGGCACATCATATAACCGTTTGCCTTGTGATAAGTAAGGGCCACACTGCAATGGGGGCAGCACAGCGCCTCGCCGCACTCCATGCAGGAGGCGAAGGTCTGGTAGCCCCGGCGGTTTAAAAGCAGAATCGACTGCTCGCCTTTTGTCAGGTTGTAGTGCAGCTCGTCGGCAAGCTCCTGACTAATGGCCTGAAATCCCGCTTTTTCCGCCGTTTTCAGATCCACGATCCGCACGTCGGGCAGACAGGCGCTTTGGTACCGCTCTTTTAAAGTAAACAGATGATAGGTTCCGGTTTTCGCGTGATAATAGCTGTCGATGCTGGGGGTGGCGGAGGCCAGCAGCAGCAAGCAGGAATTCTGTACACAGCGGAGCTTTGCCACCTCCCGGGCGTGGTAGCGGGGCGGGTTTTCGCTTTTGTAGGAAAACTCCCCCTCTTCGTCCATGATAATAAGGCCGATGTTGGATAAAGGGGCAAACACGGCGCTGCGGGTGCCCACCACGATGTTTGCTTCTCCCCGCTTCATGCGCTTCCACTCGTCCAGCTGCTCCCCTAAAGAGAGGCCGGAGTGAAGCACCGCCACATTCTGTCCAAAAGCCTGCTGGAATTTTGCCACCATCTGGGGCGTTAAGGAAATTTCCGGCACCAGCATCACCGCCTGTTTTCCCTGGCGGGTCACCTGTTCGATCAGCTTTAAAAACACTTGGGTCTTGCCGCTGCCGGTTACACCGTGCAAAAGGGCCACGGCAGGCTTTTCTTCTCCGCAAAGGGCGGATAAGCCGTCAAAAACCTCCTGCTGGGGGGGACTTAACAAAATCTCCTGCCCGGCGGCGTCCTCCCCTTTTTGATAGGGAGTGCGGTAAATTTCCCGGTCAAAGTAGGTAAGCGCCCCCATTTTGTGGAGGTTTTTAATGACTGCCTCGGTGACGCCGCAGAGATAACAGGTCTCCTTCACCGACGCAGCGCCCACCTGCTGCAACAGGGAGAGTACCTCCCCCTGCTTTTTGGAGAGCTTTTTTGGGGGGACAAAATCCTCCGCCGGGCGGATCATCCGCATGGCCTGATCCCCCACCCGGCGCTTTAACTCGTCGTTTTGGTGCACCACACCCCTGTCCAACAGGGCTTCCAGCACCTGTCCGCTTATCCCGCCGCCGGACAAAAAGGATTCCATCTCCGGCTGGGTGCGGGCGGTTTTTAAGTACTGGATTAGCTGCATTTCCTCAGGGGAAAAGGAGCCGTCAAGCTCGGACAAAGGCCCTGCAAGGGAATAAGACGGCGTAATCTGATAATGGATGCCGTTGGGAAGCACCGCCCGCACACCGTCATAATAGGTGCAAAAGGTGTTCGCCACCAAAAAGCGAACCACTGCCAGCATATTGCCGTCCAAAAGAGGCTCTTTGTCGATCACCGAGACGATCGCCTTTAACGGCTCGTCCGGCTGTCCATCCTCCAGGGAAAACACCATGCCCTGCCGGGGTTTGTTGCCCCTTCCAAAAGGCACCAGCACCCGCATGCCGGGACAAAGGGTATCCGCCTGTTCCTCCGGGACGGCATAAGAAAAGAGCTTGTCAAAGGAAAAGACGGTTTTATCGACCGCTACTTTTGCAATCCTCCGTCCTTTCATGACAACCTCCTCTTATTAGTTCACTGTTTGGACTTGTAAATGGAAAAAAGCTTAGTCAAAAGCTCATCCGCCACCTCGTCCTTGCCCATCACCGGATAAGGCACCGCGTCCTCGGCAGTGATCATCGTCACGGCGTTGGTGTCCACGCCAAATCCCGCTCCCGCCACCGTCAAATTGTTGGCGACAATCATATCCGCGTGCTTTGCCATCAGCTTTTTCTGGGAATTTTCCACAAGATCCTGGGTCTCCATGGAAAAGCCGCAGATTACCTGTCCCGGGCGCCTATGCTCTCCCAGATACGCCAGGATGTCGGGATTGCGCACCAAGGTCAGGGTCATCGTATCCCCGGCCTTTTTAATCTTTTGATCCTTTTTCTGCTTGGGGCGGTAATCCCCTACCGCGGCGGCCTTGACGATCATATCCTGTTCCCCGGCCCGTTTGACCACCTCGTCAAACATCTCCTGAGCGGAGGTAACGTCCACCCGCTCCACCCCCGGAGGGACCGGGAGGGCGGTTTTCCCGCTGACAAGGGTCACCTGCGCGCCGCGCAAAGCCGCCTCCCGGGCGACGGCGTATCCCATCTTGCCGCTGGAATGGTTGGTGATATACCGCACCGGGTCCAGCGCTTCGCAGGTGGGGCCGGCCGTCACCAGCACCCGCAGGCCGGACAGATCTTTTGGGGACAACGCGTCTTCCAGCGCGGCGTGGAGGGTATCGGTATCCGGCAGACGGCCTTTTCCCACGTCTTTGCAGGCCAGCATCCCGCTGGCCGGCTCGATAACCTGAAAGCCGTACTGCTTAAGCAGGCGGAGATTATCCTGGGTGATGGGATTTTCATACATGCCGGTATTCATGGCGGGAGCCACAATCTTCGGACAGGAAGCCGCCAGCACCGTGGTAGTCAGCATATCGTCCGCCAGCCCGTGGGCGAGCTTGGCGATCACATTGGCGGTGGCGGGAGCGATCAAAAACGCATCCGCTTTTTTTGCCAGGGCCACATGCTCCACATTCCACTGGAAATTGCGGTCGAAGGTATCCACCACCGCCTTGTTGCCCGTCAGGGTCTCAAAGGTAAGGGGGGTGATAAACTGGGTGGCATTTTGCGTCATCAATACATGGACGCAAACACCCTCTTTGGTAAGCCGGCTGGCTAAGTCCGCCGTTTTATAAGCGGCAATGCCGCCGGATACCCCTAGCACCACGGTTTTTCCCTTCAGCATCCTGCCTGTTCTCCCTTCTCCGTTATCCCGCCGGAAAGGCGGCGTTCATCGGTTATTCGATCTCCTGACCGATATTCTCCTTCTCGATCAGCTTATACTTGCCTTTGACAAACTCGTCGATAGCCAGCTGCACCGGCTTTACCGTCAAGATCTCGCCTTTTTCCTCCGCTTCCTCGGAGATCTGCCGGGCGCGTTTGGCCACCGCCAGCACCAGCGAATAGTAGCTTTCGTTTTTCTTTAAAATATCGCTGTAGGACAATCTGTTATTCATCTTCCAACACCTCGTCAATAAATTCTTTCATGTGAAGGGTGCTGCTTTTCTGCACCCGGATAATCTCGTCCAGCGTATCCGCCGCTTTGGACACCACATCGTTAATGACAATATAGTCGTACCGGTAGGACATGCGGATTTCGTCCACCGCCGCTTTCATCCGCTTGGCGATCGTTTCGGCATCCTCGGTACGCCGGTCGGAAAGCCGGTGCTTTAACTCGTTCATGCTGGGAGGCATGATAAAGATAAAGACCGCATCGGGGCATTTTTCCTTGATCTGCATTGCCCCCTGGACTTCGATCTCCAAAATCACGTCCTTGCCGGCGTTCATCATCTCGGCCACGGTTTCTTTGGGCGTCCCGTAATAGTTACCGCAGTAGCTGGCGTATTCCAGCATCCCATCATTGCGGATTTTATCTTCAAACTCGTCTTTGGAAAGAAAATAATAATGCTTGCCGTTTACCTCCCCTTCCCTGGGAGAACGGGTCGTTGCGGACACCGATAAAAACAAATTGTCGTTGCGGGCCAAAAGCTCCTTTAAAACGGTCCCTTTCCCGCTTCCGGACGGTCCCGAAAGAACCACCAAAAGCCCTTTGCTATTCCTCATTTTCCTCTCCCTCTTGTTCATCGTCGTCGTATTGATCTACCACCCGGTTGGCCACCGTTTCCGGCTGCACCGCCGACAAAATCACATGGTCAGAGTCGGTGATAATCACCGCCCGGGTTCGCCGGCCATAGGTGGCGTCAATCAGCACGCCCTTGTCCCTGGCGTCCTGGATAATCCGCTTAATAGGCGCGGATTCCGGGCTGACAATGGCCACCAGCCGGTTTGCCGACACCATGTTGCCAAAACCAATATTAATCAGTTTCATCGCTTAAATCCTCTTTCTTTTATTGTCCGGCAGGAATTTACTCGATATTCTGCACCTGTTCCCGGATTTTTTCGATCTGTGCTTTCATGTCCACCACCAGGCGGGCGATCGTGAGATCCTGGGCCTTAGAGCCGATGGTATTGGTTTCCCGGTTAAGCTCCTGCACAATAAAGTCCAGCTTGCGGCCCACCGCCTCCTCGCTCTCCATCATCTCGTGGATCTGCTTGATGTGGCTGCGCAGGCGGACGGTTTCCTCGTCCACAGCGATCCGGTCGGCATAAAGGGCCGCCTCGGTGAGGATCCGGCTTTCGTCGATAGCCGTGTCCTGCAAAACTTCCTGCATCTTCTGGGTCAAGCGCTGGCGGTATTCCGCCACCGTCTGGGGCGAGCGCTCCTCCACCTGGGCGACCATACCGAGAATCAGCTCCAGCCGGGAGGAGATGTCCTTCTTAAGCTGGCTGCCCTCGTTCTCCCGCATGGCGAGAAAGCCGTTTAAGGCCTCTTCAGCCACCGGAAGAACCCGGTTCCAGATTTCATCGGCGTCCTCCATATTTTTGCGGACGTTAAAGATATCCCCAAAGCGGGCGACGGTGCTCAGCGTTAGATCATCCTTCACGCCAAGCTCTTCAGAGGCCTCCCGCAACGCGTCCACATAGCCTTTGGCAAGGGTGCGGTTAAGCTCCACCTGGGCGTCGGCGCTATCCACCGCGTAAATGCTTACACTGGCTTCCACTTTGCCCCGGCCGACGTTTTTTTGAAGAAAGCTTTTGAGCTTTTCTTCCAGATAACCGTATGCCCGGGGGATTCTGGCGGTAAACTCAAAATACCGGTGGTTGACCGCTTTAAGTTCCACCAAAATATCATATCCGTCCACCAGCTGCTGGGCGCGGCCATAGCCCGTCATACTTTTTATCATAACTGAAATAATCCTTTCCTGTCTGCGAATCGGCATGCCACCGCATTATTAGATAATAATAACATTTTTTCAGGACATTTGCAATTCCCAGTTTCGCTTTTTACCGGTTTTCAGTGAATTTTTTTGTTTTGGGCACAAATTTCTATGCCGGCATAGTATGGGATAGGTTACCGCTCATCCTAATAGGATCTGTCAACCGGGCGGCAACATTCCCCATAAACGAAATTTTTAGAGTTAACAAGACAGGAGATCGATTTTTATGGCATGTAACTGCAATCACAATCCCTGTGAGGATCATGATAAAAAGCCCTGGGGCTGCCATAAGCCGGAACGGGAAGATCCCTGCGGCTGTGATGCCGCCGCTTTTAGCGCTCCCGCCGAGTGCTACACCACCTCCAGCGCCGGCTGCGGCATCAGCCCCGACTGCGCAAGGGTGCTGTCTGCCTGCGGAGATGCAAACGATACCGACGAGCCGGCAGACTGCACAGGAATCCCCATCCACTGCCCCCATAAAGTAAAATACCGCACCTGCTGCGACCAAAACGGCCGGTGCTACCGGTTCCCCTGCCAGTGCCGCAACCCCTTCTGGCCGGAATTCGCCCATCCCAGATGGCTGTGCTGCCAGGCGCTGTACTGTAACGGCAGCTGCGCCTGCGGCGATGCCCGGGAGCAGAATGAACAGCCCTGCGGCTGCGCTGATTAAGTTCCAATCACTGGACAAAATAACATAACTATTTCCTGCGTTTTAAAAAATGCTTTCTATAAAACATCCCCCTTTGCACTTGTACAAAGGGGGATGTTTTTATTTCTCAGCCTCAGGCTCCCAATCCGGTTTTGTGAGCTCCCGGCGCAGCCTTAACAGGATAAACGCTGAAAGAGCGGCAGCTAAAAGGGAAGTCCCTGCAAAGTTCAGCCAAATACCCGTCAGTCCCAGCGGCCACAGCAAAAGCACCAGCAGCACGGGGAAAATAAGCGCAGTGGAAACCGAAATAATCGAGGCAGAAAACGGCTTTTCGATAGCCAGCATATAGCTTTGGGTGGCGAAGGAAAACCAGCGGGTGATATAGGTAAGGCTGAAAAGCCGCAGCGCGCCTACCGCAAGGCTCATAACCTCTCCCCCGGCATCGGCCATAAACAGGTAAGTAATCTGCTCCGGGAACAGGGCGATGACGAAAACCGCCAGCAAAGAGATGATCGCACTTGCAGAAAAACAACATTTTTCGATGGCCCGTACCCGGGACATCTTCCCCGCCCCCAGGTTATACCCGACAGCGGGCTGCAGGGAATCGCACATTCCGTAGAGAAGGGGCTGGATGAAGCCGTCGGCATACATCAGGATCCCATATACCGAAACCGCTGTCTCCCCGCCCATACGCACTAAAATGGCATTCATCAGGATTGAGGTGATCCGGCCCGCGATGTTGTTCAAAAAGTTCGGGCTCCCGCAGGCGAGTATCTGCCGGATCATACTGGCGTGAAAATGAGGCCTGCAAAAGCGCAGGATGGTCTTTTTGCGGAAAAAGGGGATCATGGCAATAATGACACAGACAAACATCCCGGAGCAGGTGGCCAGCGCCGCCGCCCAGACCCCCCATCGGAACACGGCCAGGAACAGAAATTCCAGCACGGCGCTTAACACGGACATCAGGATATTTAAAAGCATGCTTCCCCGGATGATCCCGCAGATGCGCAGGAAGTTGTCCACTGCAAAAATCATAGTGGATATAGGAGAACAAATAGCATAAACCCGGATATACTGCACCGCCAATTCGGCAAACACCCCTTCGGCTCCCATCAGCCGAATTAGTACCGGGGCTGCGATAAACAAGGCGGCGCCGATAAGAACACCCGTTCCCACGATCATCAGACAGGAACAGGTAAAAATGTTGCAGGCTTCTTTTTCCTGTTTTTTCCCCAGACAGATGGATATGGGGACCGATGCTCCCACGCCGATTAAATCCGCCAAAGAAAAGTTGATAATCACAAACGGCATGGCCAGGTTAACCGCCGCAAAGGCGGTAGCCCCCAGAAAATGCCCGACAAATACACCGTCCAGGGTTTGGTATAACGCCGAGGCCAGCATGCTGATCGCCCCGGGGATAGAGGCAATAAAGAAGAGTTTTAAAGGAGATATTTTAGAAAATAACGTATCTGAATTCATGAGAGAGTATCCTCTTTCCTTTCTTATCATATTTCCCCATCGCATCTGGTGCATCTAAAATCAAGAAAGGCGGGGCGCCTTTCTTACGAAGGCATTTAACTAGTTGCCTTTTATAGAGGCAATCGCCTTTTCCATCTCTGCCTGCAAAAGCTCCGCTCGTTTTTGAGATAAAGAAACTAGAGCGGCCCGTTCCTGTT
The DNA here is from genome assembly GCA_944386475.1 of uncultured Clostridia bacterium. Classification (GTDB taxonomy): domain Bacteria; phylum Bacillota; class Clostridia; order Oscillospirales; family Ruminococcaceae; genus Metaruminococcus. The sequence goes on from CALXBH010000010.1 coordinate 16,982, forward strand.
CGGTCAAGTTCCCAAAGGAAACTTTCTCGGCCTTTAACAAAGGAGGGACAATCTTTTGGGCAAACGCTTTTCCCTCTTTGGTAAACTCGATCTGTTTGCTTTTGCGGTTTTCCTGCATAGGTACCAGTCGTATATATCCTCGTTTTTCCAGATTCTTCAAAGCAGTATTAATCGTCTGTTTGGTATACGACCAGGACTTACAGATTTCCTTTTGGGTGCACCCGTCCCCTTCGATCCATGCGATATACAAAACCCACAAAGTCGTATCCGACAAATTCAGGCTGGCGGCATAATGATGATACAAATCATTCAGCATTTTATCGTTTTGGTTAAGCAGTTCCATCTGCTGAGACAACAAATCACTCATAACATGATCGCTCCCCTATGGCCTGCCGGCCATTTTACACAAGAAACAGGATCATACAGAAAAAGGTCCGGATGCGGACGAAGACCATTGTAGTCCGAACACGGATTATTGTCAAGAGGGCTTTTGTTTTTTCTTTATGTAAGGTCCGTATAAACAGAAACTACTTTAAAACTTTATTTGCCGGACGGATAAGGGCCTGTCCGCAAAACGAATATTTTGCGGACAGGCCCTTTTTCATCTCATCGAAATAATTTTTTTTGCAGATCAAACGCCTTTTTCCGCCGGCGGACGGCCTCGGCCTGATCCACATAAAAAACGCTTCCCTTTTTCTCTAAAATATCCCCCTCCCGGATCCCCTGAGGCAGCTGAGATAAAGGGACCTCTTCCCGCTGCCGCTCATCGTTTTCCAAAATAACCATGCCATTTTCAATCCGGTCTACTGACCAATACCCATCCTGCATAATGGTTGCCTCCTATTTTTCTGTCTTAATATGTACTGTCTCCCCATCGGTCCCCACAATAATATTTCCGTTGAGATCGGTGCGGTAAACGGTCGCCCTTATATTTTGCAGACGCTCCAGCACCCCTTCGCTGGGATGGCCGTAGCTGTTGTCTTTTCCCACATGGATCACCGCCGTGGTAGGATTCACCGCCTGCAAAAACGCTTGACTGCTGGAGGTGCTGCTGCCGTGATGTCCGACTTTCAGTAAGTCGGCGGAAAGGGTCGCCCCCTCCTCCAACAGATCGTCTTCCACTGCTTTTTCCGCATCGCCGGTAAACAGCGCGGAAAACTCGCCGTAAGTAAGCCGTGTCACAATCGACAGGTTGTTTAAGTCGTCATATTCCTGTAAGGGGCCTAAAATCTCCAGCTTGGCGCCGCCGAAATCCAGAGTATCTCCCGGTTTCGGCGCTGTAATGGCAAGGCCCTTGTCAGATGCCGCTTGTAAAACGTCGGTGTACGTCTTGGTAGTGGGAACGATCGCTTCGGGAATCTCGGGCATCATCAGCGTGTCAATCTCAAAATTTTCGATCACATCATCCAGCCCGCCGATATGGTCGCTGTGGGGATGGGTGCCAATCACCAAATCCAGCTTGGCAACCCCCTGCTCGTTCAGATAACAAACCACCCGTTCTCCCATATCGTTTTCACCGGCGTCAATTAAAATCCGTTTGTCGTCCGCCATAATCAGCGTTGCGTCGGCGTTTCCCACGTCGATAAAATGAATCTGTAAAGGATCCCCGTCCACTTCTCCCGGCTGGACGGGCTGTTTGACGCCTAAATACGCCCCGATCTCCTGCCAAGTGGGAACGGAAAAGGGAAGATTCAGCTTTTCCCCGTAGGTAATGACCGCGCACACACCGGCAAGAAGCACAAGCAGCACCGCCAAAATCGCCGCCGGCAGTTTGTTTTTCCGTCTTCTTCGCCGCGCCATAGGTTATCTCCTTCCTTTTGGGGCTGGTTTCTCCCGGCCGGGCTTTTTCCTTTGACCGGGTCTTGCCGCTGTCTGGCGGGGGCCGCCTTTAGCTCCAGGCCCTTTTTCCCGGCCGGATGTCCCTTTCGCCGGCGGCACCATGCAGTCCTTGCCGTACCCGATTAAATCCCGCCGGCCGGCCTTTATAAGCGCCTGCCGGACGATATCCGCGTTTTCCGGTCGGAAATACTGTAAAAGCGCCCGCTGTTCCGCCTTGTCCTCCGGCGTGCGGGGCACATAGACCTCCTCCATGGTGTAAGGATCAAGGCCGGTGTAAAACATGCAGGTGGCAACGGTGCCCGGGGTGGGATAAAAGTCCTGCACCTGTTCAGGGTGCATATGGTTTTTCTTTAAAAACAGCGACAGCTCGATGGCGTCCCGCAGGGTGCTCCCCGGATGGGAACTCATCAGGTAGGGCACCAAGTACTGCTCTTTCCCCATGGATTTTGTCAGCTCGTAAAACCGCTTGGCAAACGCTTCGTACACCTCGATATGGGGCTTGCCCATTTTGTCCAGCACGCCGTTGCTGCAATGCTCCGGCGCGACCTTGAGCTGTCCGCTGACATGGTGGGCAATCAGCTCCTTGAAAAAGGTGTCGTCTTTGTCCTCCATCAGATAGTCGTACCGGATTCCCGAGCGGATAAAGACTTTTTTCACCCCGGGAATCTGCCGCAGGCGGCGCAAAAGTTCCACATATTCGCTGTGATCCACCTTCAGCGCCGGGCAGGGCTTGGGTGCCAGGCATTTTTTTCCTTTGCACAACCCGTCCTTTTCCTGCTTATCGCAGGAGGGTCGCCTAAAATTGGCGGTAGGCCCGCCCACATCGTGGATATAGCCTTTAAATCCAGGCTTATGGGTGAGCATTTCGGCCTCTCTTATCACCGAATCCACACTGCGCACCGAGATCTTGCGCCCCTGGTGCAGAGCGATGGAACAGAAATTGCAGTTTCCAAAGCAGCCCCGGTTGTGGATGATGCTAAACTCCACCTCCCGGATGGAGGGCACGCCTCCTTCGGCCTCATACATGGGATGGTAGGCGCGCGTATAAGGAAGCTCGTAAACCCAGTCGAACTCCTCGGTGGTCAGCGCGGGGCTGGGCGGATTCTGCACCAGCATTTTATCCCCGTGACGCTGGATCACCGTGCGGCCCCGCACCTCGTCCACCTCGTCGAACTGGATCCGGCAGGCTTTCGCATAGCTTTTTTTATCCCGCACCACCTGCTCCAGATCTGGGCACTGTACGGCCCCCCAGGGCGTGTTTTTGGGCTCGGTGAGATAACAGGTGCCGCGAATATCGGTTAAATCCTCCACTTTTTCACCGGCGGCCAGGCGGCGGCAGATGGCAATAGTCTGGTGTTCCCCCATGCCATAGGACAAAAGATCCGCCCCCGACCCAGCCAAAATGGAAGGATGCACCGAAGCGTCCCAATAATCATAATGGGCAAACCGGCGCAGGGAGGCTTCCAGTCCCCCGATAATCACCGGAACATCCGGATAGGCCTGTTTGCACAGGCGGGTATACACCGTCACCGCCCGGTCAGGACGCCTCCCCGCCTTATTGCCCGGGGAATAAGCGTCGTCGCTCCGGCGTCTTTTGGCGGAAGTATAATGGGCCACCATAGAATCCACATTGCCGGAGGTAACCATATAGGCGTATTTTGGTTTTCCCAGCTTTTGAAAATCCCGGACGCTGTGCCAGTCCGGCTGGGCGATAATCCCCACCGTGAAACCCACCGCCTCGATTACCCGGGAAATAATCGCCACGCCGAAGCTGGGATGATCCACATAAGCGTCCCCTGTAATGCAGATAAAATCCAGCTGGGTGATTCCCCGCTCCTCCATATCCTGCCGGCTCACGGGCAAAAATCCATTCATGTTAAAAAATCCTTTCACCATAACGTCTGCCGGACTTCCTAGGTAAAGGAAAATCCAGTAAATTTTCATCGGCTCACAGATTACTTTTTATATTTTTCACAGGAATTTTTATCGCGCACCGTCAAAACAGCTCAGGCGGTATTTTTCATCCTGTATATATATAACCTTTTCCTTTTTCATATTGTGACATGAAAACTCCCGGCTGTCAACCAGCCGGGAGCGGCATATGAAGATGGGATGATCCTAGTGTCTTTTAAAGCTCAAAGGAATGGATGCAGCCCACCGGACATACCTTGACGCACTCGCCGCAGCGGGTACATTTGTCATAGTCGATCCGGGCCAGATTCCCCTCCACATGGATGGCGTCGTGAGGACAGGTTTTTTCACACCGTTTGCAGGCAATGCAGCCGTTTTTGCATCTCTCCCGGGTCTCCTTGCCGGAATTCTGGCTGGAGCAGATCACGTTGACGGTGGCGTCAGCATCCACCATGTTGATCAGATGCTTGGGACACTGCATGGCGCACATGGTGCAGCCCACGCACTTTTTAGGATCGACCCGGGCCACGCCGTCCACCAGGTGGATGGCGTCGTACCGGCAGGCTTTCACACAGTCCCCAAACCCGATACAGCCGTAATCGCACTGCCCGCTCCCCGCGTAAAGCTCGTTGCAGGCGGCGCAGGTAGGCGTCCCGTGATACTCATATTTCCGGCCGGTGGCGCCGCACACGCCGCCGCAGTGAACCACCGCCTTTTTGGAAGATACACCCTGGAAGGATACCCCCATGATCTTGCTGATCTTTTGGGCGGCGGCTTCCCCTCCCGGAACGCAGCGGTTGACCCGCTCCCCTTCCTTCACGATCTTTTCCGCGTATTGGTCGCAGCCCGAAAAGCCGCATACGCCGCAGTTAATGCCGGGGAGCGCCTCTCGGACCGCTTTTGTCTTTTCATCGGACTTTACCGCAAACACAGTGGACGCCACCGCCAGCAAAAGCCCTGCGATAATCCCCAGCCCCACAAACAGCAGGATGGGGAAAATATAGGTTACAAACATGAGAGCCGACAATCCTTTCGGTAAAAATAATCCCCTTGGATCTAAACGGGAGGATTTACTGGAACATACCCTCCACTACGCCGCTGAAACCGCCAAAGGACACCGAGACGATAGACGCTGCCACCAAAGTGGCCGGCATTCCTTTGAAGGCGTTTGGAAGTTCTGACGAATCGATCTTCTGACGGATGCCGGCAAACAGAATCAGCGCCAGCATAAAGCCAAGGCCGCCGCCCAAAGCGCTTACAAGGGACTGGGAAAAGGTGTAGCCGTCGTCGATGTTTAAAAGCGTCACGCCCAGCACCGCGCAGTTGGTGGTGATCAAAGGAAGGTAAACCCCCAGCGCCTTATAAAGGGAAGGGATAAACCGCTTGAGCACGATCTCCACTAACTGGACAAACAAAGCGATAATCAAAATAAAAACAACGATCCGCAAATACTCCAAGCCATAGGGCGCCAGCAGCAGGGTGTAAATAGGATAGGTGACCGCCGTGGCCATCAACATCACAAAGATGACCGCCAAGCTCATGCCGAAGGCGGAGTCCACCTTTTTGGAGACCCCCAAAAAGGGGCAGACACCCATAAACTTTGAGAGGACGAAGTTATCCACCAGGATGGCGCTTAATAAAATAACCATCATTTCTTTCATAGGATTAAGCCCCCTCCTTTTCGGTCTTGTTTACTCCCGCCATGCCGCAGGACTCTGCGGAGGGGCAGTTTTGACAGCCCGCTTTTTTTGGCTCCCGCTTGGTGATGATGCCGATCAAGGCGATAATAATGCCAAAGACAAAAAATCCTCCGGCCGGTGTTACAAAAAAGCGGATGGGTTCAAACAGGTTTGCCGTGACCTCGATTCCCATCCAGGTGCCGCTTCCCAAAAGCTCCCGCACCGACCCCAGGATAAACAGGGCAAGGGTAAAACCGAGTCCCATCCCCAGCCCGTCCAGAGCGGATTTTCCCACGCTGTTCTGGCTGGCGAAAACCTCCGCCCGGGCGAGGATGATACAGTTGACGACGATCAGCGACAGATAAATCCCCAACGCGTCGTAAAGATCGGGCAGATAGGCCTCCATCAAAAAGCCGATGATGGTGACAAATCCCGCGATGATAACGATAAACGAGGGCAGCCGGACTGCCTTTGGAATCAGCTTTTTCACAAGGGAGATCACTACGTTGGAGCCCAGCAGCACAAAGGTGGTGGCAAGGCCCATGCCGATGCCGTTGGAGGCCACTGTGGTAATGGCAAGAGAAGGACACATGCCCAGCATGAGAACCAAAACCGGGTTTTCCTTTAAAATGCCGTTGAGGAATACCTTCAGTCCGCCTTTCATCAGGACAACTCCCCTTTCAGCTCCTCAAAGACCTTCAGGGCTTTGTTGACACCGTCGGTAAAGCCTCTGGAGGAAACCGTGGCGCCCGCCACAGCGTCGATCTCCTGCTCACTGGCGGCGGAGCCGTTTTTCACGACAGTAAGCTCCCCGGACTTTCCGATAAACTGATCGGAAAATTCCGGCTCCATCACCTTGGTGCCCAGATTGGGTGTTTCGGTCTGGGCAGTCACCTTGGTGCCGGTGATGACACCGTTTTGATCCACGGCCACCACCATTTCAATGTCTCCGCCATATCCTTTCGGTGTGACCAAAAGGGCCATGGCGGAGCCGTCCGCCGCTTTAAAGGCCATCTCCAGATCGTAATCCGCATAGGCTGTCTTGTCAATATCGATCAGCTCATTGTCCGCGCCGATGAGCTCGTCTACCGCCGTTTGGACTTCCTCGCTGACCGCGTTTTCGTCCCCCTTGGTCAGATTATAGGTGAATACCAGCGCCGCCGAGACCACCAAAGCGATCACCGCCAGCGTTACAATGGGTTGTACGATATCCCGGGCCACTCTCATCTTTTTCCCTCCAAACGGTTTTAACTTGGTTCCCTTGTCAATATAGGGAACCAACAGGTTCATAAACAAAATGGCGAACGAAACGCCCTCCGGATAGGAGCCGAACTGCCGGATCAGGATGGTAACCGTACCGCATCCCAGGGCGAAAATGATCTTCCCCAGCCGGGTGACAGGGCTTGTGGAATAATCGGTCGCCATAAAGATAGCCCCTAATACAAGGCCGCCGGACATGATCTCATACAAAGGATCCTGTCCAAAGATCACCGAGAACAGGAAAACCGTACCGATATAGGTCACCGGGATCACTGGGCTAATCACCCGGCGGATCACCAGATAGACGCCGCCGATGAGCAGGGCCAAAATACAGGTTTCTCCCATACAGCCGCCCCGCACGCCCAAAAACATATCTAACAGACTGGGCAGATCGGATGTTCCCAGCTGGGTCAAAGGGGTGGCGCCAGTGACGATATCCGCCCCGGAGGAACGGTAGAAAAACGGCTCCGCCCAGGTGGTCATCTGGCCGGAAAAGGACACAAGCAAAATGACCCGGGCGGTGATGGCGGGGTTGGCAAAGTTTTGCCCGATGCCGCCGAACAGCTGTTTTACCACCACAATGGCGAAAAAGGAGCCTACCACCGCCATCCACAGCGGGATGGTCACCGGCAGGTTGTAGGAGAGCAAAACGCCGGTAACCGCCGCGCTTAAATCGGATATGGTGTTGTCCCGCTTCATGACCTTTCGGGTGAAGTATTCAAACAATACACAGCTGGCTACGCACACAGCCGTCACCAGCGCCGCCCGCGGGCCGAAGATAATATTCGCCGCGATAAATGCCGGGACAAGAGCGATGAGCACGTCCAGCATGATCCGGGTGGTGGTGTTTCCGCTCCGGCGGTGGGGAGAAGGCGCTACCGCTAAACTATTCAAAACTCATTCACCTCAGAAATCAATTTTGTTCCGGCTGTTTTGCCTTTTTTACATACGCCTTGGCAAGCTGGTTTTTCTGGGCCAGATTCCGCTTAGCAGGGCAGATATAAGAACAGCAGCCGCAGTTGATGCACAAGTTGACGCTCATCGCTTCCAGCGTCTCCGCACTTTTGGAGTCATACGCTTTTTCCAGCGCGGCGGGCATCAGCCCCACCGGACAGACATAAGCGCATTTTCCACAGCGGATACAGGCGGTGGTTTTGGGGACCTTCGCCGCCTTTTCGTCCAGCGCCAGGACGGCGTTGTTATTTTTAATCACCGGCGTCTGCGGGTCGTATACGCACACGCCCATCATCGGGCCGCCCATTAAGATCATCTTTACCTTGTCTTCATCGGTGTCACAAAAACGAAGGATCTCCTGGATCGGCGTTCCCAAGGGCACCCGCAGATTTTTCGGCGACCGGACGGCCGGGCCGTCCACCGTTACCCGGCGGGTGACAAGGGGCTCCCCTGTCTTTAAATACCGGGCCAAAAACGCCACAGAGGACACGTTCATCACGATCACACCGCAGTCGGCGGGAAGCTGCCCGTCATTGACCACCCGGCCGGTAGCGGCGTAGATGATGACCTTCTCCGCCCCCTGGGGGTACTTGGATTTTAAGGAGACAACCTTGATGTTGGGGGTGTTTTGGCATTTTTCCGCCAGCAGGCGGATGGCCTTCGGTTTATTGTCCTCAATGCCGATGTAGGCGTTTTCGATGTTAAGCCACTTCTGCACCGCTTTGATGCCGTCGATAATATCGTCCGCAGACTCCAGACATTCCCGGTAATCCGAGGTGATACACGGCTCGCACTCCGCGGCGTTGATGACTAAAGTGTCCAGCTTATCCACATCCTGGTAGCCGAGCTTTATGTG
>CALXBH010000011.1 GCA_944386475.1 uncultured Clostridia bacterium
TCACCGACACCTTTGAGTACGACACCTACGGGCGGATGACCGGACGGACGGGCGGCAGCTTTGTGATCTTTGGGTACAATGGCCGGGACGGCGTCATCACCGACCGCAACGGGCTTTTGTACATGCGTGCCCGGTATTACAGCCCCGAGCTCAACCGGTTTGTGAACGCGGACATCGTCTCCGGCTCGATCTCTAACGCCATCACTCTGAACCGCTATGCATACGCCAACGGCAACCCGGTCTCTAATGTCGACCCCAACTTTTTTGGGCATGATGATATGGAAGAGGAGAAGCCCAGCAGAAAATGAAAATCAAATTCAAGAAAATATTGTTGACGGATCTTTACAGGGTGTACTCACGTCCATGCGCTTCGTATACTACAGTTTCCAGAATTGCTAAATTGTTTAATAGTCCGTTTTTGTTAATGTCGTTTACTGCATTGGATTCCGAGTGCGATTTGTTAAAAGAAATATTAAATAATGAAAACTATATCGTTCATTTGCCATTAAGAAATTCGATCGTAAGTGAAACGACAATTTATTCAAAGCGGGAAAATATGGAATTGATTCTTGAAAAAGCCTTTCATCAAAAATGCAGGGATATTTGCGTATACGGTTTCACGGAAGATATTGAAAGTCATCATTTTTCTTATAATTCTTATACTTTAGACAAAGACATACTCTATTTGTTTAAGAATCGAATCGTTGATTTCAGAATGTGTGTTAATTTTGATGAAACAGACACAACATTGACATTCAGTAAACTTTGGTATAACAAAGAGTTTGAAGAAAAAATAAAGGAATGTTTTGATTGGTAAAAAGGGGATTTGTTGATTAGAATCTATCCTATATTTTTACTCACCCTTCAAGTTATTGAGGTGTGGGAGCATCCTTGAAGACATGTAAATTCGACGAAAATATGCTATACTTATGATAATCTCTCAAAAGTCATTACCCGGCGGACTGCTGCGCCTGCAACGCAATAAAGGATCCCTATGCATATGAAGCTTTTACAGATAACGTATGGAGGGCGAAAGTGAAAATAGACATAGAGAAACTGCGATACAGCAAATGCCCAGCCTGTAAAAAGCATGGTATTCCAGCTTTCTTAAAACTTGGCCGCTGGACATACACGGTCAAATGTAAATATTGCCACAAAAAATTCAAAGTAAATTCTGTGTTGGCCTATATTGTAAAACTAGGTGGCGCTATTGGAGTAGGGTTGTTTTGTCGGTTTGTTGCATCATTCCCCTTTTGGCTGGCATGCGTCATCGGCATTTTGATGTTATTTCTTTTTGAATATTTCGCCCCGCTAGAAGAAGTGGATGATCAATAATCGATACTGCCAGGGCATCCTACGTTTGCCTTTTTGCTGTTGTTCCCTTTTCAGCCGCACCTTACTGGTGCGGCTGTTTTTTCTTTTTCCCATTTCCCCACATTGTCACAGAAAACAAAACATGATATACTAATATTGTTGATTATACGAACAAGAATCTAGGCGGTTTGTTTAGAACAAAAACAAAGGGGTTTCCCAATGGATGGAAAAACCAAAAAAGTTCTTATAAAAAAATGGATCGTCTATGGAGGGTACCTCTTTGTTTTAATAGGGACTTTGGCGGCCGCTGTTTTGCTGGCACTTCCATCTAGTTCTTCGGGGGATGATATCTTTGGTGATTCCCTTACTTCCTTCGATATCGTTCTTACTATTCTCCTTTTCGCGCCCATTCTCGCAGCAGAATTTGATCTGTTCTATTATCTTCAGTATGTATGGATTCAAAAACGGCCGGGAGATGAAAAACGGAATCGCATTAACAAGATCTCTACTAGGATCGCCCTTATAGTGCTTCTATCTTTGCCGATTAGCTTCTTTGTTCTGCCGGTTCACTTTGGCGAATTGCTTCTTTTACTCGCGTTGATTTGGGCACTTTGTTATCCCATATTCCGTATCATAACCTGTGTTGTTTGGAGCCAAAAAGATTAAAGCTTCCGGGGATTAAAAGCAGCGTTTGCATCTCTCTCTTTATACGCCGCAGCTGCTTTCCTTATATTTTCACTGGAAATGAAACATGGTATACGGATATTATAAATTTACTTTCCATCCCTAAGCGGGGCTGGTTCAGGGGCGCAAAGGGGGACGCTTGAAATCATGAAAACAAAGCTTTTAGTACTTATCATCGCGTTATTTTTTATCCTATCCGGCTGCAAAAATGCAGCCTCGATAGAAAATTCTTCGTACATTATATCCTCATCCTCTGATTCATCATCCGGTGTGGCTGTTAACGAGTTAAAAAAAGTATATAAAGATGAGAGCTATTCGAACAGCTTAATCCAGATTAATTATCCACAGTTTCAAACCCAACAGGAAAACTACCAGGCAATAAACGAGGAGATAGCAGCTGCCATTCCCGCATATGTCACGGCGACCTGCGGAGAGGATAGAGAAGGTTTGACCTTGGAGATGGATTACTCCGTGTATACTCACCAAGGAAAATGGCTGAGTGTTGTTTTTGAGGGCTTACTGAATGTATCCTCTGCTACGCATCCGTCCAACCAGCTGTTTTCCCTGAATTTTGATTTAACCACAGGAAAAAGAGCAACGCTAAACGACATGATCCCTGCTGACTCCACGACGATTGAAAAGCTGCGGAACGCTTATCCTCCTGTTGACGAGAAAACGGAATGGCTACAGGGGATTTCCGACGAAGAACTGTTGGAACTTTTAAAAAGCAGCGATTCCCTTTTTGGCGATACCTATAGTTATTTCTCATCGGAAGGACTCCATATCAGTTTACCGGCGCCTCATGCAATAGGCGATCACGTGGAATTTTTGCTTTCCGATGCTTTGTAGCCTCACAAAAAATGCGTATTTAACCCCTGAAATAAACGATAAAGACTTCCCCATTTCCTAACAAGAAGCTCCCATCCTTTTTATTTATTTCTCACGCCATTGTGTAAAGCTCAAAATTCCATGTGCTGGGCTGCTTTCCATAGAGAATAAGTGATGGTTACAATAAGGGGGAACAAAGAATGAAACACAAAAAAGCAGGGATCGCCGTTTTAATCGCCGCCAGCTGTCTTATCATCGCCGGAGCTATTGCCTTTACCGTCTGGCAGCTTTCCAAAGGCCCTACAAACGAGGAGCTTAGAAACCAAGGAGCGGTTGCGGCGGTAAACGGAGAGGGTATTTATCCCCAAGACATTGAGCAGCGCCTTACCTTTAACTGGATGACCAATACCATTAATTATAACGTCATCAGCGGTGCCTTCAGCGGAGAAGAACTGCAAGAACAGATCGATGAAATCAAAAGGCCCTCAGGAGAGGACAGCGTGCTGGAGGAGCTGATTGAAGGGGTGGTGATCCGCGACACTCTTACCCAACAGGGCATCTGCTACAGCTATGAAATGACCCAAAAAGCCGCGGATCTCGATTATCAACTGGCAAAAACAGAAAGAACTGATGGAGCCTATGAGAGATATATATCAGAAGAGCTGGAGCAAAGCAACATGACGGAGGAGGAGTACCTATCTCTTCTCTACGACTATAGCTATGATAATTATAATTATTATCGGTTAAAGTCAATTTTTGCAGAAAATCTGTATAACGAAACCTCCCCCCAAAGCCTGGACGAACAATTTGACCAATATGTGGAACATCTAGTGGAAACCGCAGATGTGGAAATTTTTACGACTCAATCAAATGTATGATCTCCGCCAAACAAAATCAGCAGCGCTTCCATTCAGAAAATTAGGAGGGTATTCCGATGAAAGCATTCTTTATCCAGGCAGGGAAGTTTTTTCTGGCCTTTATGGCCGCATCCATTCTATTGCCTGCTATCCTCTATGCCGGCGGCTATTTTTCCATGTTGATAGACTTTAATAACATAGAGATTCTTCTTTTCATTGTTGGGGTTTGCTATTTTGTGGCCATTACCCTGTTAAAAAACGTGTTTACCCAAAGGCTTGCCATCAACAAAAGATTGTACATAGGGGCTACCACCGTTTTGCCCCTTTTATTCAATGCCGCCCTGTATTTTTATTATCGTTTTTTCACTCCGGATACAAGTATTTTTTCAAAAGAAGCCAATACTCCCCTTTATTTTTTATTCGCGGTCATCGTATTATCGGTTCACACGGTATTGACGGCCCTTTATGAGCTTGTTTGTTTTCTAAAAGCAAAAAAAGCAAAATCCCATTAACTGCATAGATTTGTTAAACAACAGACAAGGAGGGCTCCCCCATGGATGCGGAAAAGAAAAAAACGCTCATGAAAAAATGGATCGTCTATGGAGGTTATCTACATAGATGAGGTGAAAAACATGAAAATAAAAAAGCGTTCAATCGTTATTACCGTTTTAGCCCTGCTGATCGTCGGGTGTATTGCCATAATCATATATGGCAAGACAGAATTTTCCCGCCTGCGTGCAGAGCGGGAATCGGTAGCAGGCTTCATAAAAACAGGTGAACTTTCCGTAGAGTCAAACGGCTGCGTCACCCTGCCTGATTCCTTGAAAAAGCTGTCTGCCTCTGGGGATTGTTTTGTGGTGGAGTTTTATGATCAAACGGCAATCTACTTCTACACCTATCGAGGTATTTTGGAATCATCAAAAGGCTATCTTTATGTCACTGATGAATTATCTTATACCGATTATATCGATACAAGTGAATATGTAGCATACCGGGATTTCGTTAACATAAAAGAATTAGGCGACAACTGGTATTCCTGTTCCACTGATTAAACGCGCGGGATAAGGAGATAAAACCATGAAAAAATTTGTATCCTTGAAAGTGCAGCGGATTTTGATGTTCCTGCCCTTTTTTAACTGCTTTGTTTTGTTTATCTGGCTGTATAACTATGGCCGCTCTTCCCTCCCGCTCAAGGTGTTTATAAAATCCTTGGTGGTTTTGTTTGCTTTTATCCTTCTGTGGGCGGTTATTAACATCCTTCTTAGCCGGCTGTTTGTCGGCAATGAGGTGATCGATTTGATATCTACCGTTTTAAGCCTTTATGTAACCCCCTTCAGCATGGCCTTCGGCCTGATTGGGTACCAGAAAAAGGTCCTGCCGTTTGAGGAATAACCGAGCAAAACCGGCCTTCGCCCCAGCGGCATCAAGATGTTTCGCCATAGAAAAGCATCTGTCTCATTTTGTTTATTTGAAAAAGAAGAGAGGGGTTCCACAATGGGAATGGATATGAGCGGGCTTTTTATCGGCCTTTTGGTTTTAGCGCTTGTCATCGTTGTCATCATCGGCCTTTTTCTCCTGAAAAAGAAGGGGGTATTTGCCGCTCATCCCATAGGCAAAATCGTAGCTGTCACGGCGGGGATCGTCCTTTTGATTCCCCTGCTCGTTGTTTTCTTCGTGACGCTGCCGTGGACCTTGATCTATCTGCATGACGTATTCTCCCCCGATCCTCCAAAACCGCCGGTGGATTATGCAGAGCTTCCGTTTAAATTGGTTTATGAAATAGACGGCGAGATCATCACCGTTGAAGACACCTATGTCATCAAATACAAAGGAGTCGATTGGGATGAAGGCCAAGGCAAACACAACGTGTGGTATACAAGTTTTTTAGGTCAAAGCCATGGGAAGGATTATAATTATGTTGATGGAGCCGTTATTATATTAGACGATCTTAAGGACGGCAGTTCCGGCAGAATTGAGTTTCTATTGGGAAGCTGCGAATATTATATGGGGCTTGAAGAAGAGGAGCCACTCTACAAATATGACGATGTCAGCCCGGGAGATATTGTGCTTTTTTCATCGGGCTATACCGGGCCAATTTCTGATGAGGAACTGAAAAATGAATACGGTATTACGATTCTTGAAAAATCAATCTCTCCTCCCCTAACTTAATAAAAGCAAATCCGCCGGCTCTAAACGCCGGCGGATTTTCCTGATAGCAGCCACCCCATCTGCTCCTTTTGGTGCAGATGGGGTGGCTTTCTTTGTATATATACGATTAAAATATACTTATCGTATTAATTTTTTCACTAAATCAGCAATGTTGTCACAGGTGCGTCCCACCTGCTTTGCCACCTCTTCCCTGCCGGAGGTGATGGCATATCCCTCAAAGGCCAGCAGCATATCCAGATCGTTAAAGTTATCCCCTACTGTCACCGCCGCATTTTCGGAAAGCCCCAGCCGTGCAAGATACCACCGTACCCCGGCGGACTTGCTTACCCCGAAGGGGACGATATCCACACAGGCGCCGTTTTGATAAGCAGTCACCCGGCCTTCAAACTGCCGGTTTACCGCCGCCGCTAACTGGCCCGCCTCCTCCCCGGTGGCAAAGTGGGTGTCCACCTGGGTGAAGTCCGGGATGGAAGACGTCTCCTCCATAGAGATCCAAAGCTCCTCCGGTTTCGGGGTTTGTCCCTCATACCGCACATGATGGAGGACTTCCCGGCTGCTCACCGTAACATGCAGCCCCTTTTTCTCCGCCAAAAAGCGGCACAGATCCGGGAGGAGTTCCCCCTTCCCCGCGTGCTGTTCCAGCAAAGCGGGTTTACCGTCATACAACGCACAGCCGTTATTGCAGATTAAAAAATCAAAAGGCGCGCTATAATAGTTCATCTCATGGAGAATCCCCGGCAGCCCTCTGCCTGTCACCACACCGAACTGATTGCCTGCCGCCCGCCAGGCTTTAATGGCGTCAATATCCCGCTTGGCGATGATGCGGTTTTGATTCAACGTGCCGTCATAGTCGCTTGCGATAATTTTCATTGGATTTGTTTCCTTTCTGGGGTCTTATTTACCCCTCCTATCTTACCATAAGGTTTTTAGAAAGAAAAGCACCGGAAAAAAATTCTTTTGCCGGTTTTCCCCGAAACGGGGCAAAGTATGTTACAATAGGAACAGGATAGCCGATCGTCGTCATAAGGAGGCGAATGAAAAATGATTACATTGGAACAGGAACGGCGGTATTTAATCCTCCTGTCGGTTATGCTGTTGGGAGGAGCCGCCAGCAAAAAAGAATCCTTGGATCTTTTAGAAAAAAATAATATGATCGCCCTCACCGACGAGGACAAAGTCATGAAACCGAATATTCAGGAACCAACCTGGCGCAGCGATATGGGTTTTATCCGCAAACATCTGGAACGTTTAGGCTACCTGGACGGTTCTATCCGGGGGATCTGGCGGATTACCATCAGCGGCATCCTGTACTTTTTTGATCTGTGCAAGATGATGCACACCAATTTTAACATCAGTTATCACAAGGTCACCCCTTTTTCCCACGCCTTTGCCGCCGAATATGTGGGAGATGCAAAATACAATCTGGATACAAAGACAACATATCGCCCGTCTGTATATCCCGTCTTCCGCTACCGGATGGGGGAAGCCTTTTTGTGGGAAGCGCTTTGCAGTAAATCGGATATCATGCGGTGCGCGTTCTGCGGGGTGGATGAGGTCGGTCTTTTGGCGGCGGTGCGTCCCAAGCCCTGGACTAAGTGCACCGAGAAAGAAAAATTGGATTTTTCCAACGGGCTGATACTCTGCCCCTGCCATGCCGCGCTGCTAAGAAAAGGGCTTTTGACGGTGGATGAATCGGGAGCGCCTTTGCTCTCCTCCCGGCTGTCCGAAACCTCCCGGAAGGTGTTTTTAGCCCAGCTTCCAGAGCATCTGGAACTGCCGGAGGAAATCCAGCCCTATCTCACCTGGCACCGAACCAAGCTGTTTCAAAAATAGGATAGAACCAAAGGGAGCGCTGCGCTAAGGGCAATGCCACATAAGGAAATAATTTGAAAACATATCAAATACAAACTATGGACGTTGCAAAGACAAACGGCACGAAAGACAGCGTAAAAAGTATTTCCGCCTTTTACGCTGTCTTTCTTTATGCCTACAAACAAAATCTCACATTCATTAAACTGTAAATCCTCTTGTAATCTTACTTAGAGTTTACAAAAAATTGTTATTTCTTTTTAAAGATATTCCAAATTCTACCAAATTGTCTTTCTGTCGCCAAGAAGGATATTTTTGATATTTCTATCTATTTCCGCATTATCAAGTCCTTGCTGGATAAGCGGCTGAATTACTTCCCGGCATTCCCTCGTATGCGGAAGTTCTGATGCAAGTCTATTTGCTTTTTCTTCCTGTCCTGCTCTTAAATATAAAAAACATAATGTGGCTCGCATGGTTGACTTCTGTTTTTCATTGATTGACAATGGCAAACCTCTTTCCATTAGTTCAATGGCTTCATCTACATTTCCTTTTAAAGCCAATGTACTTGCCAAGCCAAGAATCATTCCCGGTTTATTTGGGTATATCAGTAATGCATCTCTATATGTCTTTTCGGCCGCATCATAATCTCCACACCGTTGATATGCCACCGCCTTTTTATGTATATTGAACCTTGTTTCTTCTGCCCGAATCGTATCCATGCCGATAAGCAGATCAACACTTGTCTCAAATATATTTGCCAGAGCCGGCAGAAATGTAATATCGGGATAAGATTCACCCGTTTCCCTTAGTTAAAGATATTGTTGGGTATCTCAAGATGTGTCATTCGATTTTGCCGATAAAGCGGTAGAAGATTTCTACCTCCTGTTCCCGGCTTCCGTCCTCACTTTTGACCGCTTCATG
>CALXBH010000012.1 GCA_944386475.1 uncultured Clostridia bacterium
TACCTCATTTTCTTAGCAAAATACCCGTTTTTCCTGCTAAGAATTAGCTGGCTAATTGGGGCAAGTGGTTCGGGTTTCATTTTTCTCGAACCACCGATTCGATTAGCAGATTCACAATTTGCTAATCGGGTTCTGGGTCAAAGTTCAAATCTGTCCGGGTATAAGAAAAGCCCGAAATCCTTGATTTACAAGGGTTTCGGGCGTTGTGCGCTGGCGTCCCTGGCGCGATTCGAACGCGCGGCCTTTCGCTTAGGAGGCGAACGCTCTATCCTGCTGAGCTACAGAGACATCTATACAATATTTACTTTTTGACGGCCAACTTTTTTCCTCAGTTGATAGTTGTAACGCGACCTTAGGAGGCTCGTGCTCTATCCAACTGAGCTACTGGGACATATATCAAAAATATTCAATTTTCCTCCGCCCACGGACTCGAACGAACTGCCGCTTAGGAGGCGAACCCTCTATCCTGCTGAGGTACTGGGACATTCTTAAAAATCTATTCAATTTTATCTAGTTATCATATCAAAAGGCGTTTGTTCCACCTAGCCCTTAGGAGGGGCTTGTTATATCCACTTAACTACGGAGGCGTAAATAACAATTATAACAATGTCTCATCGCTCATGATATTGAGAGCGGCTTATATTATACAATAAAAACCGGCAAAATGCAATCCGTTCCAAAGCTTTTTGTTTCGGACGAAATTTTTCCTGCATTGGCCCTGTTTATTTTGCAGGAAAGACGGCAAAAAATAAAATATTTCGAAACTTATTCTAAACATCTTGCAACTGTAGATGCAGTTTGCTATAATGGCCTTTGCATTCTTAACACAAATTTAACATATTGTTTGTTTTATCGCTATGTAAAAGAGGTGTTTTCCCTTGCTGCTAGAAAAAAAGCGGCACACGTTTATGAATACGCCGGTTCGGGTCATCACCATCAGTTTCCTGCTGGTGGTAGTTGTGGGGACGCTGCTGCTCACCCTGCCCATCTGTAACCGCCAGGGCGTATGGACTCCCGTGGTAGATGCGCTGTTCACCGCTACCAGCGCCACCTGTGTGACGGGGCTGATTATCTATGATACCTATTTATATTGGAACGCCCTGGGACAGTGCATTATTATTCTGCTCATCCAGATCGGCGGGCTGGGCTTGGTGACACTGACCACCTTTTTCAACCTCACCATCGGCAAAAAGCTGGGCCTTCGCCACATGCAAGTGGCTCAGGAGTCGGTAAGTTCGGAAAGTCTGGTAGATACTGCCCGGCTGGTAAAAATGATTATTGTGATCTCCCTGGCCTTTGAACTGGCAGGGGCGCTTATACTCTCCTCTGTCTTTATCCCGGATTTTGGCGCTCACGGAATTTTTGTCTCGGTATTTTTAGCAATCTCCGCTTATTGTAACGCAGGTTTTGATATTCTGGGATTTAGGGGCGAGTTTTCCAGCCTGACTACCTATTTTGACAATCCGGTGGTTTTGTATACCATTATGGCGTTAATTGTCTGCGGCGGCCTGGGCTTTATTGTATGGAACGACCTGTATACCTATCGCAAGACCCACAAGCTGATGCTGCACACCAAGATCGTTTTAATTGTTACTGCCGTATTGATTTTCGGCGGCGGCGGACTGTTTTTGTTCACTGAGTGGAGCAATCCCACCACCTTGGGATCCATGTCGCTGGGCGAAAAAATCAACAACGCCCTGTTTATGTCGGTGACCACCCGTACCGCCGGGTTTAACTCCATCGACATCGCCACTATGCACGAATCTTCCAAACTTATCTCGATTATTCTGATGTTTATCGGCGCGGCGCCCGGCTCCACAGGCGGCGGTATCAAGGTAACCACCTTCGCCGTTATCCTGATGACAGTATACAGCGTCATCCGCGGCCGGTCAGACACCATCGTCATGGGCCGGCGGGTCAGCCAGCCGGTGGTATATAAAGCGTTGGCCGTCATGGTTATCGCCGCTATAGCTGTCTTACTCTCCACCAGCACCATCGTCTTTTCAGCGGACCGGGAAATCAGTATGCTGGACTCCCTATTTGAATCAGTCTCTGCCTTTGCTACCGTGGGTCTTTCCTCTGGCGTAACGGCGGTGACCAACACTATCTCCCGGATCTTGTTGAGTTTAACCATGTTCATTGGCCGTGTGGGACCGGTATCGCTGGCACTGGCGCTGGCCATGATCCCCTCTACCCGCAACCGCAACCAGGTGGTGCCGGAAGGGAAAATCATGGTAGGCTAACCCCCTTTATTTCCCGCATTCTTACAAATGAATATCCTCCTTGCGAAAGGGAAAAGCAACCGCCTTCGGCATAGCTGAAGGCGGTTGCTTATTTATTCCTCAAAACCCCGGTCAAGATAGCCATTACTCCCTTATTTATACAAGCGTCCGTCGCCGCCCATGAGCGCTGTCATTTCCTCAATGCGCTCCAGCGGGAAGGGGGGCTGCGACAGCGGCTTCATTGCAATGGACATCAGCTTCATGGGGTTATCGTCGGCTGCCACCCGGTTGGAGCTTAGATGCCCGCACCGGCGGCAGCGGTGAATGACCGCCCATTCGCCGTTTTTCCGCACCCATACTCCTACCGGATCCATAATCCCTCCGCAGTCCGATTCCCGGTCGCCGGGCTCGATATCCACATGCAGGCTGCTCAGGCAGTTGGGGCAGTGGTTGCGGTGATCGCTGCCCGCTCCGGCCGCTACCACCGGCCGGCCGCACACCTTACAGGTAAAGCTGTCACTGCACGCATGGGTTTTATAATAGCCCTTTTCATAGGATTTTCTCTTGTTTTCTCGGTTCATATAAAATGCTCCTTTAAAGGAAGGGCGGCAGCGTCACAACATGGTTTTTACATATTTTTGCAAGGAGTCACGGTATTTTTGCGTGAGACGCAAATACTCCTGCTGTTCCTCTGCCATCCACTCGTTCCAAATTTTGTTTTCAATTTCAAACAGCGGTTCAATTTTTTCCGCCGCATAGGTTTTTCCTTTTTCCGTCAGGCAGACAATGGTGTTTCTCCCTTTGCCCTGTTCCAGATAGACAATCCCGTCCTTTTCCAGTTTGCGGATGGCGGAATTGATCGTTTGCCTGCTGATGCCGGTCAGCTTGCTGATCTCGCTTTGCAGACAGCAGTCTCCCTTTTCGCAAATAACATATAAAATATTCTGCACGCTGTCCGAAACACCCATTTTCACAGCCGCTTCATGATACAGGGCATTGATCTCACCGGCCAAATAGGTGTACTGCCCAGCTTTTAAATAATGCATCCATTCATCTCCTTGTATGATTTCGTACATGTATATTATATCCGATTTCGTACATATGTCAATAGCTTTCTAAAAAATTCTGCTGTTCCTTTTCTTTATCCCGCTGGATGAGCAGCCGGATAGCCTTCCGCTGTCAAAAGGCAAAAAGGACAAAAAAACAGCGGCTGCCGTAAGCAGCCGCTTAAAACAGTATCACTAACTGAAATAGGAATCTGTTATACAGGGAGCAAAAAAGCCAGTAAGAGGCAAACCATTTCTTGCCCGTCTTTCTCTTTTTATTACG
This sequence comes from uncultured Clostridia bacterium, assembly GCA_944386475.1. Taxonomy (GTDB): domain Bacteria; phylum Bacillota; class Clostridia; order Oscillospirales; family Ruminococcaceae; genus Metaruminococcus. The sequence continues at coordinate 3,552 of CALXBH010000012.1, forward strand.
CGATAGAACACTATTTTTGAGGGGATGAATATAAAACGTTTCGGGTATGTTTGCCGCCTGTGCAAAGCCGCATGGTGCAAGGCTTTATTACGGTTCTACTGTGTAACATTCCATAATCAATCGAGGGCGCAAGCGGTTATTCTGTTTGCGCCCTCTTAATAGCCACCAAGGACGCGAAGCGCAAAGTTTATCCCTGATGACATTTATTGTTTTTGTTATTTGTTCGACAAATTGCGTTTTAGTTAATATAGGACATATCACTTATTCTTTTAATAAATCTTTTTCCATCATTGTTTACAAACATGTGTGAAACTCCGCCAGTAAGTCCAAACATTTCGCTTGTATTTATAGTTTCAATATTTAACCCAAGGAACATTGTATTGAACACGCTTAACAAATCTCCGTGAGAAACAATTATTATATTTTCTTCATTGTTTGTCATTATTTCATCATAAAATGGTTTTAATCTGTTCCACTCATCTCTACGACTTTCCGCATCAGAAAACAATCTATCATCAATGGTTTTCTCTTGCGTTTCAAGATTTTCACGAAGCCATTTCACTGATTTGCCACAGCATTTACCAAGATTTCGCTCCCGCAATTCAGTTCTTAAAATAGGTGTTAGACCTAAATATTTACCAACATTTTCAGCTGTCTGCTTTGCGCGCAATAAATCGGATGAATACATTACGAACTTCTTTTCAGATAACTCTATTTTTAGCTTTTCTCCAATTCTATTTGCTTGCCGCACGCCCAATTCTGACAATTCCCAATCTGTCCAAGAACCAACCATACCGTTTGTATGGTGAACTGATTGTGTATGTTGAATAGTAATGATTGTTTTCATAAAATCCCTTCCTTTCACAAGTCAAACTTTGCCGTTCGGTTCTTTTAATATTTAATATTTTAACACACAGCCATAGTCCTCACAATTTGTTTTGCGTTAATGAATAAAGTCTTGGTTTATTTGATGTTTTAGGAATACCCCCTCCTTCTTGCTGAATAGCCTACATAACGGAGAAACGGCATAGCCGAAGCTACGCCATTTCCCGAAAACAATCTTATGCTGTTTTATTGGTGCCGCCCTTACGGCAGCCGCTTAAAACCTCATCAGCCGCCTAAAAGGCGGCAGCTTCTCCAAAGGAGAAGCCTTTGGAATATGTCCCTTTATAGAGTATAGAAAATGCTTTTGAATGTTCCACTCGTTGGCGTATCCATACGTTAAACTCCGCCTTTATTCCTGCCCGGAGGGGAGAGTCGCCGGTTCCCCGAAGGTCAGCGGCTCGCCGAACACTGGGCTGCCATTTACCCACTCCACCTTCTGGATGCACCCCTTGCGCCCCGACCAGCCGGAGCCGGGGATCTGGTTGGCGTGATAGACCATCCAGTCCTCCGTCCCGTCCGGGGAAACGGTAAAGGAGCAGTGCCCGGGGCCGAACACCGTGCGGGTTCTTTGGAAGACCGACTCCTGGGATTTTTCCCAGTTCTCTTTTTTCAGCGGATCCCCTCCCTTATAGGTGAGAAGCCCCAGGCAGTAGGAATCCGTCCAGCTGCCGCTGGCGGAATAGGCCACAAAAGTCTTCCCGTCCCGCTGCAAAACAGCGGGGCCTTCGTTGACAAAAGGGGTTCCGTTAAGCTCAAAGGCGTACTCCGGTTCGGAAAGCAAAACCCGCTCGCTGCTCAGTGTCCAGGGATTGCTCATGGAGGCGATGTAGATATTCTGGGCCACGTTTTCAGTGCCCTCCCACCCGGACCAGATAAAGTAAAGCTGGCCGGACAGATTGAGCACCGTGCCGTCGATGGCCCACCGGTCGGACGTTTCCTCGATCTTCCCCTTCATGGAAAAGGGCTTTAAGGGGTCTTTTGTGTCCCCTTCCAGGCAGTACATCCGGTGATTGGCATTATCCCCGTCGTCCGCCGCCACATAGATATACCACCGCCCGTTAAGATAATGAAGCTCGGGCGCCCACAGCTCTTTTGAATAGGCGGTTCCCGCCGGCGGCGTCCAGACGGTGACGCCGTTTTCGGTGCTCAGGTCGGTGAGGCTGTCGATTTTGGCCACGCAGACCCCGCCGTTTCCGGAATAGCAGTAATAATACTGCCCGTCGTGGCGGATAACCCAGGGGTCGTTGGCGTTTTCCGCCACCGGGTTGGTATAGGTGTTTTCCATATTCTGTTCCTCCTGTTGTGTCCTGCTGGATGCCGGGCTTTGGGATGCCTGTTTGGAAGATGCCCCCTGGCTTTCGGCTGCCTGGGGCGCCGAAGAAGCCTCCCGGGAGGAAACCTCCTCCAGCGGATCGGAGGTTCCCGACGAAGGGAGGATCTCGGAAGCGTCCAAAACAGACGAATCCGTCAGAGGCAAACTGATAAGGCCGCTCTCCGTTCCTGCCTCTTCCCCTCCTGAACAGGCGGTCGTCCCGCACAAAATAGCTCCCGCCAGCAAAATAGCCGCTATGCGTTTCATCCTGTGTCCTCCTAGCCGCCGGGCGCACCGGCGTATTGATACCTTTATTATAAAAAAGAGCTTTTCCTGTGTCAACTTGCAAGAGGCCTCCTCATTTTGAAATTGCGCGCCGGGGGCGGGTGTGTTACAATCAGGATAACAGCATACCGCGCGGACAAACCAAACAGAAAGGATGGATTTTATGGGACAGATGCTCTTTCCAAAGGGGTTCCTTTGGGGGACCGCCACCGCCGCTTATCAAATCGAAGGGGCATACAACGAGGACGGGCGCGGCCCGTCTATTTGGGACACCTTTTCCCACACCCCGGGACGGGTGCACGACGGGGACACCGGCGATACAGCCTGCGATCATTACCACCGCTTCCGGGAGGATATTAAGCAGATGAAAAAGCTGGGTCTTACCACCTACCGCTTTTCCTTTTCCTGGAGCCGGATCTTCCCCAACGGCGAGGGGGAGGTAAATCAAAAGGGATTATCATTTTATCACCAGCTGGTGGACGCTTTGCTGGAGGCGGGGATCGAGCCCAACGCCACGCTGTACCACTGGGATCTTCCCCAGGCGCTGGAGGATCAGGGCGGCTGGCTCAACCGCCGCACCGCCGACTGCTTTGCCGCCTACGCCGCTTTTTTGTTCCGGGAGTTTAAAGGAAAGATCAAGCTGTGGTCCACTTTAAACGAGCCCAACGGCACGGTGGTGGGCTATGTCTCCCCTTCCTTTGCGCCGGGAAAAAACGACGGGGCTTTGCACATGCAGGTGATCCATCATCTGCTGCTGGCTCACGGAAAGGCGGTGCAGGAGTTCCGCAAGGCGGAGATGGGAGACGCCAAAATCGGCATCGTCATCGACATGTGGATGCGGGTCTGTGAGAATAACACCCCGGAGGAACAGCAGTTTGCCGCCAATGAAAACGATGCGTTTTATTTCGGCTATCTGGACGGGGTGTATAAAGGCATATACCCTCAAAGCCTGTACGACCGGTTTTCCTTTACCGTCCTTCCCGGGGATATGGACATTATCTCCACCCCCTTTGATTTCCAGGGCCTTAACTGCTATGGCCGGTATGTGGTGTTCACCGATCAAAATGGAAACATCGGCTCCCGGTTTGACCGGTATCCTCGGGCGATGTACGACGCGGTGGCAAAGGTGCGTTCCTACAAGCCGGACATCCCCATTTATATCACCGAAAACGGCACCGCCTGCCCCGATGTTTTAACGGAAGACGGGCACGTCCACGACAACGACCGGATCGCCTATTTATACGACTATCTCGCCGAGGTTTATCGCGCCATCCAGGACGGCGCGGATATCCGTGGGTATTACTGCTGGTCGCTGATGGACAACTTTGAATGGGGCGCGGGGTATTCCATGCGCTTTGGCTTACAGTATGTGGATTACCCCACCCAGCGGCGGATCTTCAAGGACAACGCCTGCTGGTACCAGCGGGTCATCGCCCGGGGAGGCTTAGACGCCGCCGACCGGCCGGGAGAAGCAGGGCAAGGCACCCGTTACGCCGCCACGCTTATCTAATCTCCAAAAGTAAAAGCTGGTTTTCTGGCCGCGCGCGTCAGAAAACCAGCTAAAATTTTCCCGTCCGCGTCACCGCCTTTCACAAAATCCATGTAAAATAAGAAGTTTTTTTGGCCATTGTATTTACTTTAGCCCCCGAAAATGGTAAGATATAGTTGTTAGTGTAAATCAACAGAAAAGGAGTGACATTTCTCATATGAAAAAACCTGTAAAGATCGCGGCGGCGCTGATGCTGACAGCGGCACTGTCCCTGTCCACCTTCACGTCGTTTGCCTATCAAAATGGGACGAGCATTGACAACCAATGGGCATCCTCCACCGTGGAATACGGAATCGGCGACCCGTATATCATGAAGTACAACGGGATGTTCTACCTGTACTGCTCCACCTTTGACGGGCAGATGGGCATCAAGGTATGGAGTTCCCCCGACATGGTCAACTGGACCTATGAGGGCTTGTGCAGCAGCGACACCGACCAGGTGATGAAAACCGCCTACGCCCCCGAGGTCACCTACTGGAACGGCACCTTCTATATGTACACGGCCGCACCCGGCGGCGACCAGCACCGGGTGCTCACCTCCGACAGCCCCACCGGCCCCTTTGTCCGGGAGGAAACCCCCGTCTTTTCCGATCCGGAGGATCTGATCGACGGCAGCGTGTTCATCGACGATGACGAGGCCGCCACCAAATACTTTTTGCACGCGGGCGGCAGCTGCATCGAGTACGGTATCTTAAACGACAATATGCTCACCGCCACCGGCAAAAATCAGATTTCTGCCGCTACGGTCATCGGCCACTGGACCGAGGGCCCCTCGATCTTTAAGAGAAATGGCAAATACTACATGACCTACTGCGGCAACCATGTGCTGGCGGACAACTACATGATCGAGTATGTGGCGGGCGACAGCGTCACCTCTATGAAAGAGCCGGAGGAAAACCTTCTGCTCATCAACACCGAGGAAGGCATCACCGGTTTGGGCCATAACAGCAGTGTGGTGGGCCCTGACCTTGACAGCCGGTACATTGTGTATCACAACTTAGTGTCCAACACCAACGCCCCTGAGCGCCGCTTAAACATCGACCGGATGGTCTTTAACGGCGAGAAGCTGGAAGTTCAGGGCCCCACCTGGTGGGAGATGGACAACCCCAAAATGCCGGAATTCTATGACCGGATGGAAAACGGAAACAACTGGGATACCATTGCCGGCACCGGCACCGCCGCGGACAATGTGATGACCCTCACCGGCTCTTCCGAGCTGCGCTCCAAGGATTCCACCCCCAGCGACTACACCGCTGAGTTTAACCTGGCTGTCAGCGATTATGCGGCCGGTTCCCAGGCGGGGGCGGTGGTCTCCTATCAAAACGATCAGAACTATGCGTTTGTTTACTTTACCCCTCAGGATAACACCCTGCACTTTGACGCGGTGGTAAACGGTGAGACGGTGGTCAGCGAGACGGCAAACCTCCCCGACGAATACACCTACGGCGCCGATGTGCTTAGAAAGCTCACCGTCAAAAAAGAGGGCGAGACCTTTGACATCTACGCCGACGACCGGCTGCTCATCACTGCGGATGCGGCGCTTTCCGGCGGACAGATCGGCTTGAAGACGGTCGACTGCACCGCGGGTTACGGCTACACCGCTTTCAGCAGCACCGTCAACGGCAATCAGGATAAAGACACCGTGAAACCCACCGGCAGCGCGATGGACGCCGTACACGCCAACAGCGCTTCCCGGGATTTTGAAACCGGCACCATCACCGAGTCGGGCGCAGGCCTTGACAGCCACTATGTGGAAGGGATGACCGCCGGCGACAGCGTAACCTTTAAAATCAACCCTGAAAAGACCTCCTATTATTCCGCGGAGATTTTGGCAAGGGCCCAGGCGGGCGCTACTGTCTCCCTGTCGGTGGACGGCAAAGAGGCTGCTTCGGATGTGGAGCTGACCCAGTCGGAGGATTTCTTCACCGACGTGGTGCGCAACATCGCCATCAGCGAATCGGCCCAGGAGATCACCCTGACCGTCACCGAAGGCACCATGGATCTGTACTCCCTCAAGCTCGACAAGAGTGTAGACATCTTTGAAGAGAGCGAAACCCAGGAAAATATGGACTATGAATGGCTGGACGGCGCGTGGAGCGATACCATCGACACCATTTCCACCACCGATTCCTCCGTCTGGTCCACCGCCAGCTACGGCAGTGAGCACTGGGGCGACTATGAATACGAAGGGGACGTGAGCCTGAGAAGCGGCAGCGATGCCGGCTTGCTGGTGCGCTTAAATTACGCCACCGACTCCTCCGACTCCAAAAGCGGCATCGGCGGCTGCAACAGCGCCGACTATCACTACGGCTATTACGCCTATATCAACACCAGCGGCGTGGCTTTAGGCAAGCAGATGTTTAACTGGAAGGTGCTGGCTTCCAACAACCGGAGCATGTCCACCAACCGGTACTACAATCTGAGAGTCCGGGCAGAAGGCGCCAACATCAAGGTCTGGCTGGACGACGAGCTGGTGATCGACTACACCGATACCGAGCAGCCGATTATGTCCGGCAAGGTGGGCCTGCGGGCGATGAACGCCTATGCCAATTACCAGAACCTCGCCCTGACCCATCTGAACGTGGCGGAGCCTTTAAGCGATCCCGTCACCCTGACCGAAGGCGCTACCCCCATCACCAAAACCACCTTCCAGGTGTATTCCAACGCCCAGGGCAAGGGCTTTGAATTAAAAGACGGCGGCATCGACTTTAACAACGGAAACGGCCGCAGCGTTAAGGGCTATATGACCCAGAACGTGGCTTTGGACGGCACCGTTTCCTGCGACATCACCCTTCCCGGCACCGGCGGCCTCGGCGTGGGCCTTTTGGTCCGCTGTAAACCGGATTCCTTCGGCGAAGGCGTGGACGCCCTGGACGGCTTAGGCGTGCAGTTTGAACGCGCCGCGGGCGGCAGCGTGGATGTGAGAGCCTACAGCTGGGACAACGGCGTATGGCAGGGCACCCTGGCAACCCAGAACATCCCCAACTTCTTTACCGACCAGCAGCCCCGCACCGTCCACTTCGCCGTAGAGACAAACGGCAACGAGCTGACCGCTTATGTGGACGGGGAAGAGTGCCTGACCATGGATATCTCCCAGTGGTCGGATGCTTCCCGCACTGCAGTGGGCTTCCGGGCCCATCATGCCGCCCATGTGATGCTGACAAACTTCACCTTCAGCGGCGAAGTGCTCCCCGATCCTGATCCGGAGACAGTTTCTGTTTCTCTGGACACGGATTCCATCGAGGTGGGCGATACCGCGAACGCTTCCGCGACCGTTACCCCCGCTGATGCTGACCAAAGTGTGACCTGGTCCTCCAGCGATGAGGATGTGGCTACTGTCGACCAAAACGGCGTGGTCACCGGTGTTTCGGAAGGAACCGCCACTATCACCGCCACCGCCTCGAACGGTGTCACCGGCTCCGCCCAGATCACCGTCACTAAGACCGAGGAACCCGCTCCCTCCGATCCCGAGGCGGTAGCGGTTACCCTGGACGCGGATTCCATCGAGGTAGGCGATACCGCGAACGCTTCCGCGACCGTTACCCCCGCTGATGCTGACCAGAGTGTCACCTGGTCCTCCAGCGACGAGGATGTGGCTACTGTGGATCAAAACGGCGTGGTCACCGGCGTTTCTGAAGGAACCGCCACCATCACCGCCACTGCTTCGAACGGCGTTTCCGGTTCCGCTCCGATCACCGTCACCGAGGCCGAGGAACCCGGCACCCCGTCCGATCCTGACGACGGCAACCAGTCTGGCGACAGCAGCGAGCCCGACGGCAATGATCCGGGAGACAATACCGATCCCGGCGACAGCAATGACCCCGGCGATAACAACCAGTCCGGCAGCAGCACCGGCGGCTCCGATAATAACAATGGGGCCGCCCAGACTCCGGGCGGCGACAGCCAAACCGGCGGCCAGCAGGGTGAAGCTCCCCAGACCGGCGATGTGATCCCTGTGGCGGCTGGTGTGATTGCTCTTGCTTCCCTGTGCGGCGCAGTGGTCTTCATGAAAAAAGGCCGTAAATAAATAGACAAATAAACAATGATAAAGCATGGTCCTGGTAGTAACCGGGACCATGCCTTTTTTTGTCCACAGCGCAATGGATGATTTAAAAGGATGGAGGGAACGGCCGTTAGCCGTTCCCTCCATCCTTTTTTCAGCGCCCTCGGACGCGCCTTATAGAAACTTTATAGGATCACAATAGCAACATTTTACAAAAACACCACAAAACTTTGCTGGCGCTTTTTCCAAAGAAACCCGTACAATTTATGTGTGAAAATTAGAATAAGGAGAATGGTTTATGAAAGATTCTTGGAGGCGTAAGCTTTTGTCGGGAGCACTGGCCGCGGCCATGGCGGTTTCCGCACTTCCCGGCGGATTAGCGGTTTTTGCGAACGGATCGGCCCCGGCCGGGACGCCCTACGCGGCGGACGGCACATACGATGTATCCATCCCCCATGTGCTTGTCAATCAGGTGTACGGCGGCAGCGACGACGGCGCGGCCAGCCACAGCTTTATCGAGCTGTATAACCCCTGCGATGCGGCTGTAAATTTAAGCGGCTGGGAGCTGCAGTACCGTTCCAGCGAGGACGGGGAGGACCCCGTTTGGCATGAGCTCAGCTTGGAAGGTACGATTCAGGCGAACGGCTATTATCTCATCCGCTGCGGAGAAACAGGCGGAACCGATTACAGCGTTCCCGCAGGTGATCAGGAATGGGATGTTTTGATCCACAACAAGGGCGTGTCGGTCGCTTTGTTCAGCGAAGACGTGACGCTAAACGACAGCTTTTCGGGGGCCGTAACCGATGCCAACCGGCCGGAAGGCTATGTTGACTTGTTGGCAGTACAGGGCAACGACGAAGAGGACGCCCAGATCCCCCCGGTTTATGAGGCTTCTTACGCCCCGGAACAGTCCAAGAAAAAAGCGGTGCGCCGGGACGGCTTTGCCGACACGGACGACAACAGCGCTGATATAGAAGTGATCGATTACAGCGATACGGTGGACGCGGACAAAGGCCCCCACAATTCCCAGGGGGAAAACGGCGGTACAGACCAGCCGTCGGAACCGGTGGAAAACGCATTCCGGGAAAACAGTTTTGAGGAGGATGCTCCCCTTACTATGGAGCGCCTTAACAGCATCCAGATCGGCACCCCCGATGCGGACGGCGGCGTAGCGGAAATCGTCGCCTTTAATGCCGACCGAAAGGAAGCCTATGTGGTCAACGGACAGGACGGCCTGCTCTACCGCTTTGAGGTTGCCGATACGGGCCTTACCCTTATTGACAACAAAGATATGCGCGGCTTGATCGACGGTTTTGCCTACGGCGATATGACCAGCGTAGCGGTGGATACCGTCAACGACCACATCGCGGTGGCGCTGCAGGCCGAAGGGTATGCGGACGCCGGCCGGATCGCCCTGCTGGACTATGACTTTAACCTTGTTGCCTCCTATGAAGTGGGCGTACAGCCGGATATGGTGACCTTTTCCCACAACGGCCGGATGATCCTCTCCGCCAATGAGGGCGAACCCCGGCAAGGCTATGGCGAAGGGGCGACCGATCCCGCCGGATCGGTTTCCATCGTGGATTTAGTGGCACAGACTGTCTCCACCGCCGGTTTTGAAAAATTTGATTCCGCTGAGCTTGCCGCCGAGGGTGTTCTCATCGGCATGGCCAACGGACAGATGAACGACGCTGCCGCCGATCTGGAGCCGGAATATATCGCCGTCTCCGCTGACGACAGCAAAGCCTATGTCTCCTTGCAGGAGGCAAACGCTATCGCTACCGTGGATTTAAACACCAAGGAAATCACCGCAGTTAAAAGCATGGGCTTTAAAGACCTTGGCGCCCAGGAAAACGCCGTCGATTTAGTAGAGGACGGAACATATGAAGCGAAGACCTATCCGGATGCGGTGGGCGTCTATATGCCCGATGCGCTGAGCCTCTTTGAAGCGGATGGCGTGACCTATTTGGTAACTGCCAACGAGGGCGATTCCCGGGAGTGGGAAGGCTATCTCAACGAGGCGGAGGTAACGCTTACCGCCGCTGACGGCACCCAGGCGGAGGAAGTCCGCGTGCTGGACAAAACCTGTACTACCGTCCCGGACGACAGCAAAGAATATCTCTATGGCGGCCGCTCTTTTGGTATCTACAACGCGGACACCATGGAACTTGTCTATGAAAGCGCCAACGATTTTGAACAAAAGACAGCGGCGTATCTGCCGGAATGGTTTAACTGCTCCAACGACAGTATCGCTATTGATGACCGCAGCGCCAAAAAAGGCCCGGAGGCTGAAGGGGTTACCGTCGGGCAGATCGGCGACAAAACCTATGCCTTCATCGCTTTGGAGCGGATTGGCGGCGTTATGGTCTATGATGTGACAGATCCGGCCAATACCGCCTATGTGAACTATATCAACACCCGGGATTTCAGCGAAGATATTGCCGGGGATGATTCGCCCGAAGGGCTGTGCTTCCTTTCTCTGGACGGCATGCCCATGCTGCTGGCGGCCTGCGAGGTATCCGGCACGGTAGCTGCTTACTCCTTTGACGGGCCTGCTTATGGCGAAGTGCCGGAGGGTCCGGTTTATGAGCCTATTGGCGAGGAAGATCCCACCACTTCGAAGCCCGGTGACAACAGCGACCCCGGCGATAACAACCAGCCCGGCGGCAGCACGGATAGTTCTGATAATAACAACGGACCCCCCCAGACTCCGGGCGGCGACAGCCAAACCGGCGGCCAGCAGGGTGAGGCGCCCCAGACGGGCGATGTAATCCCCATGGCGGCTGGCGTCATTGCTCTTGCTTCCCTGTGCGGCGCAGTGATCTCTATGAAAAAAGGCCGTAAATAAACAAAATTTACCCATAAAAAAGCATGGCTCCGGTAAATGCCGGGGCCATGCTTTTTTCTTCTGAAACCCTGATTTCTCCCGGCGAATAAACCCTTGTTTTCCAGCGTATAGTAATGACGGGGTGATAACGGTGAAAATTCAATGGAAAAAACTGATTGCCTGTCTGGCAATCCCTCTGGTAGTAGGCGGGGTATCCTCTCTTTTGACCGGGGAGAGCATGGAAACTTTCCAAAGCCTAAACAAGCCTCCTTTAGCGCCGCCGGGATGGCTGTTCCCTGTGGTGTGGACCATCCTGTTTGTGCTGATGGGGATCGCCTCTTATCTCGTCTTCACGGCGGGAAAGGATCGCCTGACGACCCGCGCAGCGCTGACTGTCTACGGCATACAGCTGGCTGTCAATTTTTTCTGGCCGGTTATCTTTTTTAACCTAGGCGCTTATCTGTTTGCCTTTCTCTGGCTGATTTTGCTGTGGGTCTTGATTTTAGCGACGGCCATTTTGTTTTACCAGTTGTCTAAACCCGCCGCCTGGCTGCTTATCCCCTATCTTATCTGGGTCACCTTTGCCGGATATTTGAATTTCGGCGTTTTTATCCTCAACTGACGTTAAAAAGGACGGCAAGCAAGCGCTTGCCGTCCTTTTTTATTCTTTATCCGGCAAATCCACATCCATCTCATAAAGGCTGATGCCAAATTCCCGGTAAATGCGCACTAATGTCTCCGCACTGGGCGCACATAATCCCCGCTCCAGATTGCCGTACTGTTTTTCACTGAGTTTTACCCGTTCTGCCGCTTGGGCCAGCGTCAGGCCCTCCTCCTTTCTTTTCGCTCTTAAATGGATCGAAAACACTTGCTTAATAGTTTTTTCGCCTTGCGAATTCCTGTTGTTGGACATTCCACTTATCCTCCTGGGACTACCATACCCCAGGAGGGATTTTATAAACAGGAAATAAATTGCATATGTCTTTATACAGGACAATATTTTATAAAAACAGGTTTAAAAATCCAAAAGGGCAAAATATACAAAAGCCCAGCAGTGCGCGAATAGCACACTGCTGGGGAAAGGTGTCTTCAATTCTTTTGGCAGGCCGCTATATATTTCTGTTTTTAAAAAGCCGGGGAAACAAGTGTTTTTTTGAAAATATTTTTTGTGGCAGCATATGAAATTCCGTATAATCATACCATTGCAATTGCTTAAGATTCATTGTTTTTCTGCTTAATGCTGCCAGCCGTTGATCCGATTGGCATTGCTTTTCATCCGCTTTAAAGCCAAATGTATTTTCGTCCAATTCTATGACCCGATAGCACGGATTAATATTGTCGGTTTCGAAAAAAGCAAAAACATTTTTTACCACATCAATAATCACAACCGGACGCACAATCGTATTGCTTTTCTTATGATAAAGATCCCCTTGCAAAAAGAGCAAATCGCCCTTTGAATTTGCTGAAATGCTCCCTAAAAAATGAATGCCGTTGGTTATATTTAAAATCAGCTTCGGGCTTTGCTTGTTTTTTAAAACAGCCAAAAAGCCAAGATAAGTACCCATGGTAACCTCAGCGATGGAATATACGCAGCACAGCGTGTCGGTCTGAGGTATTTCCAAATACTCGTCATAAACATACGGAATGTGGAAACGATTTTCCCAATACGGCAAAGAAGCAAAATCGTATGGCCAATCTGTGGTTTTCAATATGCTACCGCCTCTCGTCGACAATCCCGATCCGCCCAGAAGAAAACAGGGCTTGCCAATGATAAAAAAACACGCTAAAAAGGGAATGTTCTTCATCTTTAAAATTAAAGGTATTTCCTTTTTTAAGCCTTAACCTGTTCGTTTTCCGTTTTCAGCGACTCTAATAACGAATAAAACTCGGGATAATGCTTTTTTAAGCTGATCGGCCGCCCGCTTTGGTTTAAAAAACAATGGGAGCTGGTCGCGGTGCACACTATCTGATCCGAAACGGTCATGGTATACCCCAGCTTTAATTTCCCCGGGCTTAATTCCAAAACACAGATCGCTATATGGATAACATCCGGAAAGGAAGTGCTCTTTTTATACTCGCAGGTAACGCCGATCACCGGAGATGAGACTCCTTGTTGTTCCATCTTGTCATATCCCCAGCCCAGCCTATCCAGAAAATCCACCCTGGCTTCTTCCATAAACCGTATGTAATTGGAATGATGGGTGACCTGCATTTTATCGGTTTCATAATACTGCACCTTGTGTTGATAGGCTTCCATCGTTTTTCCTCCATCTATATTTCTATGCTTTATTCCTTAAAATCAAACAATCTCAAATTATACGCCATGTCTATGTGTTTGCCATTTAAACTGATCAGCAAAAAATCATCCTTTAACTGGGAAGAGTGAAACAGTTCTTCATCATTCATCGTATACAAAGAGGACCATTTGTAGTGCCGTTTACCCAGAATTGTAAATGTTCCATACCGGCCAAACTGTAACTTATATGGTTCATGACTTACCGTAGCTAATCCCCCCAGTATCGGCGTCCCTGCCCTTAATATCCCAACGCGGGGGCCTCCTTCTTGTTTGTCAACCAAAAAATCCCGATTGATGACAAACTTAAATTTGCAGGTTTTGTAAGTTAGTATGAAAATTTGTATAAAAGTAGGTATAATGATAACCATTGAGATAATAAACACAACAAAAGTGACGCGAAATGAAATATGATGGCTTGCTAAACGCCAGTCAAACATGAGTGCTAATAGCAGAAGGCAACCATAGAAAAGTATATTTTTCGGAATGTCTAATAGCAAAAGAGGCAATATGTCCTTTTTGATATTTTCTTTCGTCAGCGTTTCCTTTTTCTTCTCATCGTCGTGCATCATCCAACCGCCTCCCTATGTCTTACTATAATACGGCTTTTGCTGCCATGTCAAGGGAGACATACAGGGAGGGATCCCTTGACATGAATCCTTTCTCCTCAATAAACAACAAAGCTCCCGCTTTTGCGGGAGCTTTGTTGTAAAGGTGAGATAAAAAGAATCTTCTGCTGTTTTTGGAAGGGACTTGAACTCTCACAATGCCTTTATTGTTTTAAACATTTGGAACAATTATTGTTGTCAGTGACTTTTTCTGCGCCTCTGTCGGAAGTTTCAATTTTCCGTTATTTACAAGCTCTTTCATACAATGAAGAATAAACCAACCGTCGGAAAAGAAGGTGTATTGCAATCCGTATTTCTGCATTTTGTGAAGATGTTTGGGCGTTTCATCAAGCACCGCTTTCACAAAAGGTTCTTTCAGTGTCTCAAATTCATGCCAATATTTTTCTTTAATGTGGTCGCCAATTGCAATGAGTTCATTTTTAATGTCAGTATTTTCAAGCCATACAACTTGAGAAACGGATTTGAACCATCCCGTATTGCCATCGATGTTCATTTTTGTTCTCATGATTCCCGTTTCCTCAAGGAATGCATAACTTTCATCGCTTGCCGAATCATTCAACTTTGATAAAATAGATAGAATACGATTTGCTTTTGAAATATAGCTGTCATCAACCCGCTCATCTGACCATTCGGAGTCGATCTGCCATAAAGTATAATCCTCGTTTCTATTCCAGCAAGGTCCGCACCACTGTCTCATACTATCAAAATACATAGGCTTTTTAACGCCGGGACTGATAACAGAAGCATAACATATATTCTGTCCTCCATCCGGTCGAACAGTTGCCACCTCCTCAAAGGAAATGCTTTTATCCATCAGGCTCTCCCCGCTGAGCGCGGCAATATACGGCACGAGTGACCAAAGGATAAAATTGTCATCTGCTCTTGGGGATTCGGTCAGCGAAATCGGCTGATCTGTCTGCCCGCAAATAATGCGTTCATCCTTTAAAATTCCACTGTTAGTCAGCTCTTTTATTAATTCATTTGCAAAGAGCTTAGCTGCTTCTCGATACATTTCATCATGCAACGAAATCAGTTCATTTGTTGGATCATCAAGCAAAATATTGCAACGATATTTGCCTTTATTCTCAGTGAGAAATCCATATTCGGAAAGATACTCTGCTTCGCTTTCCACATATACAGGGGAAACGCCAAGGCAGTCGGCAATTTCGTTGATCGTTTTATCTTCTTTCCAAACAGCATAGACAATATTTTGCGATAAGGCACTTCGGAAAAAATTATTGTTTGCGCCCTTTGTTCCTGGAGAACCATTTGTTCCGCACAGTTCAAATTTGATTGGATTGAATTTGAGTTCACCCATCTGTCTCATAGTATCCATACCTCTCTTCAAATCTTTTTTTGCTTCAAATAAATGCCATTTGACTGTGCCGAGAGGAATATCGAGCTCTTTTGCGATTACTTCTTGCTTTTTATTTTCAAAATAGTAGGCAATCACAATACGACGTTGCAGTTTTGACAAATAGGCTATCTCGCGGTGCAACCGATCGATCGATTCATCTTCAACGCTTCCTGCGGGCGTGTCATCTTGGGACGGCAATAACTCCGCGAGTTCATCAATCGGAACACCGATCGTCGTTTTTGTCCTGTCACGATAGTAATTAGCCAGAACGTTGTGTGCTATCGTCCAAATGAATTTTTTAGGCGAGTCCAAATCATCCTTGACAAGCATCCCACGAAACGCACGTAAGACAATATCCTGTGTCAGATCCTCTGCATCCTGCAAATTAGCGCATCGTTTCAGGGCAAAACCGTATATAGGTTTCAAGTATTCAGTTATGATTCTCTCGGCATGTTCACGTTTCATCTGTTTTATCTCCTTGAAAGCTTTCACCTATATAGACACAGGAATAGAAAAAAGGTTGGAAATTTTAATCTAATTTTTTCTTTTTTGCTATCATGCTATAAATCGTTAGATTAACTAAATGAACTATATCACACAAATTGAAAGAAGTCGACTGCCTTAAGGCAGTCGACTTCTTTCGGCAAAATGCTCAGGGCGACAAGACTCGATCGCTGCTCGTTGTCTTGCAAGAATAAATTCCCGCTCCTATATCCGTTGCTATAACTTGCAAGACATTTGCCTTTACCATGAATCCTTTCTCCTCAATAAACAACAAAGCTCCCGCAACACGAACCCGCAAAAGGTTGGTAGTGAGCAAATCGGCATAAAGACGACGCGTTTACAAGCCGTCAGCCGATGCGAACGTGACCTTTTGCGGAAAAGGAGGAACAGTGGAGCGGGTGACTGATTTTTTATAAAATAAAAAATCGGAACGAGCAAAACTCGTTCCGACGTGGTCGGGGCGACAGGACTCGAACCTGCGGCATCCTGGTCCCAAACCAGGCACTCTACCAAACTGAGCTACGCCCCGAAAGCGATATTATTTTAACAAGCCTATTTATTATATATAGATTTCCTGCTTCTGTCAACTGATTTTGCTTTTCTCCTTCGCCAAACTCCCTCCCTATATGAAAATATTCTGTAAAATCAGGATCGGCAAGCCTTGACAAATGTTGCGGAATACCATATTATTAATAGTAAGATTCTTGATACGATTAAACGCAGTGATAGGGAATTGCCCTTGATCTCTCGGCACAGAGAGCCGCCGGCTGGTGAAAGGCGGCGCAGGGATCACGGTGCTTGCTCGCCCTTGAGCGTCCGGCTGAACCCGCTTTTTATGGCGGCAGTAGGTTCGAGACGGGTCCTCTCCGTTATCCAGAGGCCGCATTGCAGGATGCGGGAAAAGCGGCTGTTTTTTATAGAAGGCAGCAACAAGAGTGGTACCGCGGAAGTCGTAAAACCTTCGTCTCTTAAAAAGACGGAGGTTTTTTGTTTACCTCGATTTCCTTTTTCATTTTTCACACGGCCGGCTGTTTGTCATCCGGCTGTCCATATTGCAAAACAGAAAGGAAGTTTACCATGAAATTAACAGGAGCGCAGATCATCATCGAATGTTTGCTGGAACAGGGCGTGGATACGGTTTTCGGATATCCCGGCGGCTCGGTTCTGAACATTTATGACGCTCTCTACGAATACCAGGATAAAGTCCGCCATATTTTAACCGCTCATGAGCAGGGCGCCTGCCACGCGGCGGATGGATATGCCCGCTCCAGCGGGAAAACCGGCGTGGTGATCGCCACCTCCGGCCCCGGGGCTACCAACCTGGTTACCGGCCTTGCCACCGCGTATATGGACTCGGTGCCCTTAGTGGCCATCACCGGCAACGTGGCCCTTCCCCTGCTGGGGCTGGACAGCTTCCAGGAGGTGGACATCACCGGCGTCACCATGCCCATCACCAAGCACAACTATATCGTCAAAGATGTAAAAGACCTGGCGGACACCCTGCGAGAGGCTTTTTTGATCGCTTCCACCGGCCGGAAAGGCCCTGTTTTAGTTGACATCCCCAAGGATATCACCGCGGCGGTGTATGATTATGCCCCCAAAAAGCCGGAGCATCCCGCTCCCACCTGTGCGGCTGCTAAAGAGGATCTGGAAAAAGCCGCCGCTATGATCCGGGAAGCCAAACGCCCCTTTATCTACACCGGCGGCGGCGTTGTCGCTTCGGGGGCGGACAAGGAAGTCCGGGCATTTGTGGATCTTATAGACGGGCCGGTTGCTTCCTCCCTGATGGGCCAGGGCGGCTTTGACAACACCGATCCCCGATACATCGGCATGCTGGGCATGCACGGCACCAAAACAAGCTCTTTAGCCGTGGGAAAATGCGATCTGTTTATCGGCATCGGCACCCGCTTTTCCGACCGGGTGGTGTGCGACATCAAAACCTTTGCCCCCCAGGCCAAGGTGCTGCAAATCGACATCGACCCGGCGGAGATCAACAAAAATATCAAGGTGTCCCACAAGCTGATCGGGGATGTAGCGCTGGTTCTGCAAAAATTAAACGCCCTGCTCTCCCCCTCCAAACATCCCGAGTGGATGGCCGAGATCATGGAGGACAAAAAGCAGTATCCCCTGATCCAGACGGCAGACGATCCTGAGGCGGTGCTCCCCCAGTATGTGCTGGAAACTCTCGATGAGCTCACCGGCGGGGACGCCATTCTCACCACCGAGGTGGGCCAGCATCAAATGTGGGCGGCGCAGTTTTATAACTTTAAGCATCCCCGGCAGCTTGTCACCTCCGGCGGTTTGGGAACGATGGGCTACGGCCTGGGGGCCAGCCTGGGCGCCCAGGTAGCTAACCCCGACAAACTGGTAATCAACGTGGCGGGAGACGGCAGCTTCCACATGAACTGCAACGAGCTGGTTACCGCCGCCAAATACAACATCCCCATTGTGGAGCTTTTGTTTAACAATAACGTCCTGGGCATGGTGCGCCAGTGGCAGCGGCTGTTTTACGGCAAGCGGTTTTCGCAGACCACCCTTGACCGGGGCACCGATTATGTGAAACTGGCGGAGGCCTACGGCATCCCCGGCTATACCATCTCCAAAAAAAGCGACGTGCGCCCGGTGCTCCAAAAAGCGCTGGAGCATAAGTGCCCGGTGCTCATCAACTGCATCATCGACAAGGATATCAACGTTTTGCCGATGGTGCCTGCGGGCGCATCGGTGGCCGAACCGATTTTAAATATTGAGATCGACGATTAAGGAAAGGAGCAGGAGAAGATGGCAGACAAAGAAAACCTTCATGTTCTAAGCGTCCTGGTAGAGGACGGCAGCGGCGTTTTAGGCCGCATTATGGGACTTTTCAGCCGCCGGGGCTACAGCATCCAGAGCGTTTCCGCCGCCCAAACCGAAGAACCGGGCATCAGCCGGATGACCATTGTGGCCCAATGTACCGAAGACACCTTGGAGCAGATTGATAAACAGCTGTCCAAGCTCATCCCGGTTAAAGAGGTCACCCTGCTGGACGAGCTTAATTCCGTCCGGCGGGAGCATGTGCTGGTAAAAGCCGGCTCCAGCGAAGATACCCGGCGGGGCTTAATCGACGTGGCCAACCTGTTCCAGGCCAAGGTAGTGGACGTGGGCCAGGAAAACCTGATGCTGGAGCTCACCGGCCAGCCCCGCACCATCGACGCCTTTATCCGGCTTGTGAAACCCTATGGAATTCAAAAGCTGGTTCGCACAGGGATTACCGCCCTGGAAAGAGGGTAAACTTGTATTTTCCTTATTAAAATATACTAATCGTATACTATCTATCAAAGGAGTGTATAAAACATGGGCATGACAATGAGCCAGAAGATTTTAGCGGCCCACGCCGGGCTCGACCATGTGGAGGCCGGGCAGTTAATCAAGGCCAAGCTGGACATGGTTCTGGGCAACGACGTCACCACCCCCGTGGCGGTGAACGAATTCCGCAAAGCGGGCTTTGACAAGGTGTTTGACAAGGAGAAGATCTCGCTGGTAATGGATCACTTTACCCCCAACAAGGACATTAAAGCGGCGGGACAGTGCAAGCTCTGCCGGGAGTTCGCCGGGGAGCAGGACATCCTGCACTATTACGATGTGGGACAGATGGGCATCGAACACGCCCTGCTGCCCGAAAAAGGCATCATCGCCGCCGGGGAGCTGTGCATCGGCGCGGACTCCCACACCTGCACCTACGGCGCGCTGGGAGCGTTTTCTACCGGCGTCGGCTCCACCGACATGGCGGCGGGCATGGCCACCGGAGAGGCCTGGTTTAAAGTCCCCTCCGCCATCCAGTTCCGTTTGACCGGGAAGCTTTCTCCCTGGGTCAGCGGCAAAGACGTAATTTTGCACATCATCGGCATGATCGGCGTGGACGGCGCCCTTTATAAATCCATGGAATTCACCGGCCCCGGGGTCAAAAACCTGACCATGGATGACCGGCTTTGCATCGCCAACATGGCCATCGAGGCCGGCGGCAAAAACGGCATCTTCCCGGTAGACGAAGTCACCGTGGAATACATGAAAGACCGGGTGAACCGGGAGTACAAGGTGTACGAGGCTGATCCCGACGCGGAGTACGACGAGGTGTACGACATCGATCTGAGCACCATTAAATCCACCGTGGCCTTCCCGCACCTGCCGGAAAACACCCGCACCATCGACGAGGTGGGCGACGTGCCCATTGACCAGGTGGTCATCGGCTCCTGCACCAACGGACGCCTGTCCGACCTGGAGGCGGCCGCGGCGGTGTTCCAGGGCAAAAAGGTGGCCAAAGGCGTGCGGGCGATTGTCATCCCCGCCACCCAGGACATCTATATGAAAGCCATGGAAATGGGCCTTTTGCGCACCTTTATCGAGGCGGGCTGCATTGTCTCCACCCCCACCTGCGGCCCCTGCCTGGGCGGCCATATGGGCATTTTGGCGGAAGGCGAACGGGCGGTGGCCACCACCAACCGCAACTTTGTCGGCCGCATGGGCCATCCCAACAGCGAGGTTTACTTGGCAAGCCCCGCCATCGCGGCGGCCAGCGCCATCGCCGGCAAGATCAGCGACGTGAAGGACGTTTTATAAGAAAGGATGGGTGAGCAATGAACGCACACGGCAAGGTACATAAATACGGCGACAACGTGGATACCGACGTCATCATCCCCGCCCGGTATCTGAACACGGCGGACCACAAGGAACTGGCCGCCCACTGCATGGAGGATATTGACAAGGACTTTGTAAACAAGGTAAAACCCGGAGATATTATGGTGGCCCGGGAAAACTTCGGCTGCGGCTCCTCCCGGGAGCATGCGCCCATCGCCATCAAGGAAAGCGGCATCGCCTGCGTCATCGCGGCGACCTTTGCTAGAATTTTTTACCGCAACGCCATCAACATCGGCCTTCCCATCCTGGAATGCCCCGAGGCGGCGGAAAAAATCCAAAACGGGGACGAGGTGGATATCGATTTTGACACCGGTATCATCCGCAATATCACCCGGAACGAGACCTATAAAGCACAGCCCTTCCCGGAGTTTATTAAGGACATCATGAAAAGCGGCGGCCTTTTAAACTCCTTAAAAAAATAGGCCGGAAAAAAGGAGGCTTTTGCTTTGAAGCCTGATAAAAAACGCCTGTGGCAGGGGATTTTGCTAGTGATCTTAGCTATCCTTCTGTTCTTTTTCCTGGCTGTGCTGGAGCGCGTGACAAGCCCGCTCCAAAAATTTCTTGTGTATATCCTGCTGCTTAGCCTGGGCGGCGGCATCATCGCGATTGTGATGTCTTTTGCCCGGGATGACGCGCAAAAAAAGGAGAGAAAATACAACATGCAGAAAACCATTGCAGTGATCAAAGGCGACGGCATCGGCCCGGAGATCGTCACCGAGGCCATGAAGGTACTGGACAAGGTCGCCGAGAAGTATAACCACAAATTTACCTACAAGGAAGTGCTGATGGGCGGGTGCGCCATTGACGCCACCGGCGAGCCCCTCCCCCAGCAGACCATTGATATCTGCCAATGCTCGGACAGCGTGCTGCTGGGCGCGGTAGGCGGCCCCAAATGGGACACCCTGCCCGGCGACCGGCGGCCGGAAAAAGGCCTTTTAGGCCTGCGGGGAGCGCTGGGGCTGTTCGCCAACATCCGCCCCTCCCACTTGAATCCCGTTTTGGCGGACGCCTGCCCGCTGAAAAACGAGATCGTGGGGGACGGCATCGACCTGATGGTGGTGCGGGAGCTCATCGGCGGCGCCTATTTCGGCAAGCGGGAAACCTATGTGAAAGACGGCGAAAAGATCGCCTATGACACCACCAAATACAGCGAAAGCGAAGTGGAACGGGTGGCCCGGGTGGCCTTCCAGATGGCCCGTAAGCGCCGCAGCAAGGTGAACAGCGTGGACAAGGCGAATGTGTTAGACAGCTCCCGGCTGTGGCGGGAAGTGGTGGAACGGGTGGCCAAGGATTATCCCGACGTGGAGTTTTCCAATATGCTGGTGGACAACTGCGCCATGCAGCTGGTGCGCAATCCCGGCCAGTTTGACGTGATCGTCACCGAAAACCTGTTCGGCGACATTTTAACCGACGAGGCCAGCATGATTACCGGCTCCATCGGCATGATCCCCTCCGCTTCGCTGGGCAGTGGAAAAATGGGCCTGTACGAGCCCATCCATGGCTCCGCTCCGGACATTGCGGGACAAAACAAAGCGAATCCCATCGCTACCATCCTGTCGGCGGCCATGATGCTGCGCTACTCCTTCGATATGGATGTAGAGGCGAAAAACGTGGAGGACGCCGTCCAGAAGGTGCTGGAGGCGGGCTACCGCACCGGCGATATTATGAGCGAGGGCTGCAAGCAGGTGAGCTGCCAAGAGATGGGCGACTTAATCTGCCAGAACATCTAACGGCGAAACGACAAAACGCCTGGGAAGGCATTGCCTTCCCAGGCGTTTTCCTGTTTTTTTGGGGGGATTATTTGGTCACCACGATCCGCAGGGTGTCTGAACCGCTGCCCTCCATCACATCGGTGGTCACCGTGATTTTTGCACCGTAAATTTTAGTGATAAAATTTACGGTGCATACTCCCTTCTTTCAGCCCCTTAAAATAAATACGGCGTTCGCGCTGTATCCTCTGGAGGATAGATAACCTGCGCCACGGCGGAATCCTGATAGTAACACACTTTCACCAGTTTGTCCAATAGTGAGAAAAAGGAGCAGCCCCTAGGACTGCTCCTTTATATTGTTAGATTCCTTTTTATCTTCCCCGGCGGCCGATAAAGTTTTCCGGGTTTAAGATTGAGCCGTTGTAGCGCACCTCAAAGTGGCAATGATTGCCGGTAGCCTGACCGGTCATACCCACCGCAGCGATGTTCTCGCCCTGCTCTACATACTGGCCTACCTGCACATATAGCTCGGAGTTGTGGCCGTACAGAGTCTGATAGCCGTTTCCGTGATCGATGATGACACACTTGCCATAACCGGAATACCATTTTGCCAAGGTGACCGTTCCGGAAGCGGAAGCGTAAACCGGCGTTCCTTTAGGCGCGGCAATGTCAGTACCTTTATGCCGGCGGGATCCGCCGTAACCGGAACTGGTATAACCGCCGCCTACCGGCCACATAAACTGGGTGCCGGCCGCCGCGGTGATGCTCTCACCTTTGCCGCGGGAAACCGAGTCGTTGCTGGCAGGTTCCCGGGTGCCCTTGATGATCTGTTTGGTGACGGGTTCTTTTAAAACCACTGTCTCTAAGATATCCCGGGACACTTCGGTGCCGTTTACATATTCCACTTTGGCGGTGATCTGGTTTTCGCCGTCCTGGCCTTCCTGCTTTAACACAGAATAGCCCTTGACGTAGTTATCGTCCTCGATCTCCTCGGTTTCGTAGCTGACCGTTTCGTTATAGGTCATAACCTTGCTGACCTTCACGCTTAAAAACGGCTCGCTGGCCTGTAAAACAAGCTCCCGTCCGGGGAGGAAATTGGTTTCAATGTCCGGGTTTAACGCTTTAAGCTCAGAATAAGCAACATCGTTTTTGGAGGCGACGCCGGTGGGCGTATCCCCTTCCACGACGGTATAAGTTTTTTCGGTCTGGACTTCGCCGGTAATCAGATCTGTCAGCTCTTTGGTGTCTACCACGCTGGCTGTCAAATACAGCCCCTGCTTAATCTCCACATCCTTGACAAAGGAGACCTCGGCATCCGGTTCCTTGTCCCGGTACACCTGCAGCATGCTGTCTAACTGTTCTTCCAAAACGCCTGCGTCTTTTACGGCGCCATAGAACTCGCCGTCGATATACAAGCCTTCCGCCTCGGTGATTTCCTGGTTGGAGTTTTTAATCAGCTGGTCGGTGAGGTTATCCTCATTAATCAACTGGTCTTTATCCACAACGCTTAATGAAAACTGCGGATTGGTTTCTAAAATATCATTGCCATCTTCATAGATGATGCGCTGCTGCATCATGTGCTCCGCCTGCTCGTATACGCTCTCGTCGCTGACGTAACCGAGGGTTTCGCCGTTATAATTGACCTCTACCGCAAAGGTGAGCATAGACGCAAAGTGGATAATATAGGCAAGCACGCCAATGCACAATACCGGCATCGCATAGTTAACGGCCGTTTTAAAATAGCGGCGGTTGTTGTAAACACCGTGGAAAAAGGTGCCTGATACAGCCTTGAAAACCGAGGTTCCTTCTGCTTTGGCTTGTCCTGCCCGGGATTTCATCAGCCGGACGCCGTTCGCCGCCAAGATAAACGGTACTGCAAACCGCCGGCCTACAGCGCAGGCTGCCCTTTTAAACAACCGAAGAGAACGCCTGCCTAAAATCCGGAAACGGCGGAGCAAAAAGCTCCCGCCCCGGCGGATAAGAGATCCCAAAAAGAAGAGGCTGGCTTTGGTGTAATCACCGGTCACCTCTAATAATTTATATATACTTTTATAAATGGTTGTAAGCATGGTCATGTTGTGAGAATTCTGTTCGGCCTCCACACCGCTTTGGGACAGCTTGGAATTTTTAGAATCCTGGCTGTCTTTGCTGTGAGCCATGACAACATCTCCCTTCAAAAAGATTACAAATCAGTAACAACTGTTTACTATTATAGCGCAGAATCTTGTTTTTGCAACCTTTTCGGGGCAACTTTTTAAAGGCAAAGGCTAATGTTTGTAATATATGCACAATATAAAACAAATATTTTATCGAGTATTTCCACAGTTTTTGTTATTTTTTGTTATTGATTTGTAATGGATCTGGAGAATCCGCTCTTTATTATACGGTTGGTAATGATTTGTTCCCTTCTTTTGTACTGACACATCTTTATCCTATGAAGCATTCTGATTTTAGTTACTTCCCACGCAAAAACGGCCCCAGTAAAAACAAGCTGACGAATGAGTAAACCAGGCTCTTTAATATTCCAAAATCCTTTTATAGAAAGAAAATTGCCACATCATCCCGCAGCCGCATATTGATAAAAGAGAGGTATTTGAATGGTTGCATTCCTGTATGCAAAAATTCTCCTTCTCCCTCCGGTAGTTAGAGGGGGCAAAATCAAGGAAAATGTTGTCTAACGACAAAAGGAGGACGCAAATGGAAACCTATAGAACCGAAATTACCCTGGATTTAAACGGGCGGCCGGAAGATCAGCTGGTGACCGCCAAGCAGGGGGATAAACAAACCCGGATCATCCGGGCGAACATTGTGGCGGACGGAATTCCGGTCACACAGACAGGCCAAATAACCGCCATCTTCACCTGCCACAAGCCGGACGACACCCAGGTGGTGCAGACGGCCACCGTCGGCCAGGGAGGGAAGGACGTATCCGTCACCCTATCGGAGCAGTGCTTTACTGCCGCTGGGGCCTGCCGGTGTGAATTCACCTTCAAGCAGGATGAATATATCCTCTCCACCGCCGTGTTTACCATGATGGTCTATCCATCCGCCTATGACCCGGAGGCTTTAGAGAGTACCGACGATTACCAGGGCTTTTTGGAGGCTATTGAGGAGGCGGAAAACGCCGCTGGCGCCGCCAACACCGCCGCAGAGTCGGCGAATACAGCGGCGGGTAAAGCCACTTCCGCCGCAAATGATGCATCGCGGGAGGCTGAAAGAGCCTATCAATCCGCCCAGGCTGCGAACGCTGCGGCGGGAAAAGCCAACAGCGCAGCTTCTGCCGCCAACAACGCGGCAAGCTCGGCCAATTCCGCTGCGGACTATGCTGAGGAACAGGGGGATTATGCCAAGGCCCAGGGGGACTACGCCAAAGGGGTGGCAAGGGAAGCCCGCTGCCTCATCCCCATCCCCTATGGCGATAACATCCCAACGGAGGACCGGACGGCGGGCGTGTTCTACCTGCAGCAGACGGAGGAAAACGGCATCCCCGGCGCTGCGTTCCCCGCAGAGACCGATGGAACCGTTACCCGCCCGGCAGCAGCACCCCTGCAAAGCGCGGAAATCCTGGGAGAAACCACTGAAACCGGGACGGGAGACAAAAGCCCCCAGAACCCATACACCATCGTCGGGGCAGAACCCACCAAGCTCAGGGTATGCGGGAAAAACCTCATCCCCACCCCGGCAAACGGCCAGAGCTCAGGCGGGGTGGCCTTTACGGTGAACGAGGACGGCAGCATCACGATCAAGGGGACGGCTCCCGCCAGCGGTCATGTGTATTTTAACCTGCCCAAATTTTTCCTGAAGCAGGGCCAATACTGCTTGTCTGCGGGGACGAATATGCCCACGGGGACGGAGCTGGTTTTGCGGAAAGGGAACGTTATCGAGGTGATCTGCCAGGTATCCGCCGGACAAAGCTCGGTGACAAAGAATATCCCCTATACCGGAGAAGTGATGCCGTATATCGTCGTATTCCAGGGCAATACCGTGGATACCACTATCTATCCTCAATTAGAGCTGGGCAGTACGGCATCCGCCTATGAATCCTATCATGGGGCAGACACCGATCTTCCCACCCTCTCCGCTCCGTTGTACAGCCTGCCGGACGGTACGGCGGACAGCTATGATGCCGTCAGCGGAAAGGAAGTGCGGCGCGTAAAGTGTATAACATTTGACGGCGGCGAAGATTGGATCAAGAGTACGCAGACGGAAAACCGCTTTTTGTTGGAGGATGGGGACTGGAAAGCAAATCAAAATCCAATATGCTCCCACTACCCATCAGGGGCCAATACAGGGGTATGGATTGATAGTTATAATGGTGGGCGGCTTATTATCGATGTCCCCGCTGAGCAAGGGATTACCGATCTGGCAAGCTGGGGATATTTCTTATCCGACCAATATCAGGAGGGGACCCCGGTCACAGTGGTGTATGAGCTCTCGGAGCCGGAGAAAACCGTCCACATGCCGGAAGAGATCCCAGTAACAGAGGATACCCGCCTGATCGCGGCGGACGCCGGGGGGATGCAGGCGGTCTATCTGCAAGTTCCGGAGGGGGAGGCTTACCACACCCAGTTACAGGATGCCGACGGGAACGTCCTCTGCCCTGCCACCGATGCGGACAGCGTTTTCGGACTGGCTAAGGTGGCAAAAACCGGAAAATACAGCGATCTTACTGGAGCTCCAGCGGAGATCCCGTTTGAAACCGGAAGCTTTTCCATGTCCCCCATGCCCGGCACCTGCTATTATCAGCGGGTGGGAAATTTCTGTTTCCTCAGCTGCCCCAGCACCAGCTTTAACGGCTCAGGCAACGGTGCGGCGGACGGTCTCCCTTTCCGGGCAGTGACTGCCAAGTGCAACCTTTGCCCCTCCTCCTATAACGCGGACTTTAATGGGGAGATAAAAGTATCCGGCAGTACGTTGTATTACAACACCCACAGCAGTGTCGCTTTTTCCGGCAGCTTTACCTGTCTCTATCAGATCGAAGAAGAATAAAGGATGGCGAACAATGGAAGCACTGATATCAGCGGGAGCGGCGGTGATCGTCGGCATATTATCCCTTGTAGGGGTGATGATCACCAACAGCCGCTCCAACACCAAAATGCAGCAGGAGATGAAAACCTCCCAGGCGGTCACCGATGAGAAGATCAATGAACTGACAAGGGAGGTGAGACGCCACAATGATTTTGCCCAGCGTATCCCGGTGCTGGAGGAAAAAATTAAAGTAACCAATCACCGGTTAAGCGATTTGGAGGAATTCCACAAACCCAATTAGACGAAAGGATGAGCATCAATGGAACAACTGACAAACTATATCAATCCGGAGCTTTTGATCTTAATCCCGGTGCTGTATATCATCGGGGTGGGGCTGAAAAAGTCCCAGTTAAACGACAAGCATATCCCCTTGGTACTGGGGATCGTAGGGGTCGTGCTGGCGGCTATCTGGACGGTGGCGACGATGGAGGTCTACACCCTCCACACCGTTTTGATGGGGATCTTTATGGGCCTCACCCAGGGGATCCTGGCCGCCGGGGCCTCGGTGTATGTACACCAGTTAATCAAGCAGGAAACCACCAAGACCGAATAACTTTTTAAGAAAGGATGAGTTTTTATGGCAGAGTTTCAAGGCATTGACGTATCCAAACACCAGGGAGGGATCCTCTGGCCTCAGGTAAAAGAGGCCGGCATCCAGTTCGCCATTCTCCGGGCGGGGTATGGCCGGGAGGTGAGCCAAAAGGACGTTTGCTTCGAGGAAAACTACAAAAACGCGAAAGCCGCCGGTATCCCGGTAGGGGCCTACTGGTATTCCTACGCCGTGGACGCCGAAGACGCGAAAAAGGAGGCGGCGGCCTGCCTTGCGTGCATCAAAGGCAAGACCTTTGAATACCCCATCGCCTATGATGTGGAGGATCATTCCCAGGCGGGGTTTGACAAACAAAAGCTCACGGATATTGTGACCGCGTTTTGTGAAGAGCTGGAGGCCGCCGGGTACTATGTGATGGTCTACGCCAACAAAAACTGGCTGGAGACAAAGCTTGACTATGAGCGGTTAAAGCAATATGACATCTGGCTTGCCCAGTGGGCGGATGAAGCTGACTGGGCAGGGGATTACGGCATCTGGCAATACAGCAACCAGGGTGCGGTGGACGGCATTGACGGCCGGGTAGATCTGGACATTGCTTACAAGGATTACCCGGATATCATCAAAGGAGCAGGCCTTAACGGATTCAGCGAGGAGGCCTCCGCTCCGGTCACTCCCCCCGACACCAACGTGGATGTGATTTACTGCGTAAGGGCTGGTGGGAAATGGTATCCCGAGGTGAAAAACCTCACCGATTTTGCCGGGGTGATCGGCAAGGCGATCACGGATATCGCCATTAAGGTATCCAAAGGCTCCATCAAGTACCGGGTACACGTTAAGGGCGGAAACTGGCTGCCCTGGGTGACCGGCTACAACCTGAAAGACGCGGTGAACGGCTATGCAGGCAACGGCAAGGAAATCGACGCGGTGGAGGTATACTACTACACCCCGGATGACATCCGGCCGGTGAAAAAGGCCAAATACCGGGTGTCCCCGGTTAAGGGCGGTTATTGGCCCTGGCAGTATGACGACGAGACCACAAACGGCCAGGACGGCTACGCCGGTATGTTTGGGAAGAAGATCGACCGAGTGCAGATTGTGATTGAGTAAAGATAGGTAAAAAAGAACGCCGGTGGGGTTATTCCTCACCGGCGGTTTTTGGGTTTCCGTTCAATTTCATGTGTTAATAAATAGTCCCAATTGTCGGGAAACCCCATTTTAGTTTTATCCACAGCAGGATATTTCTCAAACAAGTGGGCAATTGTATTAACAAAATTTATCCAATGACGATCATTGGGTATTATATGCTTTAAGCAAAGCAACACAGCATATACACGTATATTTCCAACTCCTTCTTCGACATATTGAGCATAAAGTTGCGGTGTTTTGGCCAGTTTAGCATTATATAGTCGGCCATAATGGGCACATATATTTCTAACAAACGCTATACTTTCAATCCAACTTTCAAGATAAGTATATCCCAGGCTGTATGATGTAGCTATGGCTTTCTTATCTTCATTTTTCATGTTTTTAAAAAATTTAGATAAAGTACCAAAAGAAAATAATTCTACAAGTGCATAGAAAGGCAACTTGGATTCTCTATAAGTTTCAAGAAAATTTTTTACAAAAGGAGCGTTTAAATTATGATTGATCTCGGATTGGATATCATTTAAAAAAGCCTCATGATATTTAGAATTCAAAAAGTTTTCGCTGTTTTCATACCCAAAGATTCCATATTTGGAAGAAAAATAATTCGCAATCCTACACCGCAAGTTGATTTCAACTATCTCTATTTGGGGAAATAAGACTTGTCTAAAATTTGCGTTAAATAAGTATAGTTGTACAA
This sequence comes from uncultured Clostridia bacterium, assembly GCA_944386475.1. Classification (GTDB taxonomy): domain Bacteria; phylum Bacillota; class Clostridia; order Oscillospirales; family Ruminococcaceae; genus Metaruminococcus. The sequence goes on from CALXBH010000012.1 coordinate 32,997, forward strand.
GAGTGTCAAACGACACTCCTTCAAAATAATCACCGTTTTTAATTTTTAAACCAAGACTATAAGCCTTGATTAGTCTAAAATAAGAAACGTCATTCAAAAAATTAGCAGCTTTTTCTTCATCTTCAATAATAAGACCTTTGTTTTTTAAATTTTCAAGCTGTTCCTCAATCGAAAGGGGTGGTTGATGCTCTTTAAACGATTTTTGTATTGCTCCCATAACAATTCCCCTATAAAATTAAACGACCCGACGTGGTACGCATCGTTGAGAGGCGTGTCGGGTTCTGTTACTCATATTATATGTTGAATGTGACAAAAAGTAAACAGGGAAATTATACAAAAATAAAGTACTAAAAAAAGTAATAATTCAGATTCTTCTTTATACTGACTTTTCCTTAAAAAAGCTGCATTTTTCTCAATTTCTCCTTCACAATCCCCGTATTTTCCTTAAAAAGTTGTGTATGCGAGTACAACCTTTGCGATATTTATTACCTCGCTACATCTGACTACAATTCTGCAACTATAAACAGCCCCCGTCCTGGAGATTTTCCCTGGGACGGAGGCTGTTTTAAGACAAACAAAAAGCCGGAGCTTAACGCCCCGGCCTTTTGACGCTTATCCCGAAACCATTTTGCAAAACAAAAAGTTTCGGATAACCTGAATTTGGCTCCCCCTGTTGGGCCGGGGGCCTTACCCCCCGGCGAACACGGCTTACGCTGTAAGCCGCACGACCACTGCGCAACGTCATGCTTACGCATGCCGTGAACAGCCGCAATGCGTCTGCCGAAGCACAAGGCCGTCCATTAAAACCAAGCAAAAAGGAAACAA
>CALXBH010000013.1 GCA_944386475.1 uncultured Clostridia bacterium
TGGGACCGGTAGGACCGGTTGGGCCAGTCGCTCCGCTGGGGCCGGTAGGACCGGTTGGGCCAGTCGTTCCGCTGGGGCCGGTGGGGCCGGTGGGACCGGTGGGACCGGTTGCTCCGCTGGGGCCTGTCGGGCCTGTGGGCCCGGTCGCTCCAGTAACGCCAGCTTCTCCTACCGGGCCGGTAGCGCCAGTAGGCCCGGTAGAGCCTGTAGCGCCTGTTGGCCCAGTGGGGCCGGTAGGGCCCGTACCTCCCGTAGATCCAGTAGGCCCTTGAAGTCCCTGAACGCCCTGGGGACCGGTGGCGCCGGTAGCGCCGGCCGGGCCGGGCACACCCTGAAGCCCCTGGATTCCCTGCGGACCTGTAGCGCCGGTGGGACCTGTAGGCCCGGTAGGGCCTGTGGGGCCAGTGATGCCGGTGCAGGACGTGGGACAAGGACAGCAGGAGGGCTGACAAGGACAGCATTTTGGCTTAATAATGTTCATTCTTGTACCTCCATGTAAAAATTGGATTGCTCCAGTACCAGTATATGTGTCCCGTCCCTAAAGTGCCTGCTGCCGGGAATTGGGATAAAAGGAAGGCGGCAAAACCTTCGTTTGCCGCCTTCCTTTTATGATTATTGAAACTGGGAGCGGTAAAGCCCCGCATATACACCGCCTTTTTCCAAAAGCTGCCGATGGGTGCCCTGCTCCACCACCTCGCCGTTTAAAACCACCAAAATGGTGTCGGCGTTTTGGATGGTGGACAATCGGTGGGCGATGACAAAGCAGGTTTTGTCCTTCATTAAATCCTGCATGGCCTTTTGGATCTCCTTTTCCGTGCGGGTATCCACATTGGAGGTCGCCTCGTCCAAAATCAGCATGTTGGCGTCTAAAAGCATCGCCCGGGCGATGGTCAAAAGCTGCTTTTGCCCCTGGGAGATGCTGATACCGTCCTCTCCCAAAACTGTATTGTAGCCTTTGGGGAGCCGTTCGATAAAACTATGTACCCGGGCTGCCTTGGCCGCGGCGGACACCTCCTCCAGCGTTGCGCCCTCTTTGCCGTAGGCGAGGTTTTCAAATACCGTCCCGTGGAACAGCCAGGTGTCCTGCAGCACCATGGCGTACGCCCGGCGCAGGCTGCTGCGGGTCAGCGTCAGGGTGGGATGCCCGTCCATGGTAATAACCCCTTTGTCCGGGTCGTAAAACCGCATAAGCAGATTAATGAGAGTGGTCTTGCCCGCTCCGGTAGGGCCGACGATGGCCACCATGCTGCCCGGCTTGGCGTGCAGCGTCAGATCGTGGATGATGGTTTTCCCCGGCAGATAGCCAAAGGACACATGCTCCATTTGAACATCCCCCTGCACCTGGAAAAGCTCCTTCGCGTCTTTGGCGTCCAAAGGCTCCGGCTCCTCATCGATAAGCTTAAACACCCGCTCCGCCGCCGCGCAGGCCGACTGGAGCTCGCTTAAAATATTGGCCATCTCGTTGATAGGGCCGGAAAACTTGCGGGAATACTGCACGAAGGAAGATAAATCCCCGATGGTGATCCCGCCGCCCAGATACATGAGCGCCCCAAACACGCTGATGAGGGTCAGTGACAGGTTGTTGACAAAGTTAACCGACGGTCCCACCATGCTGCCGTAATAATCCGCGTCGTAATAGGCGTCCACCGACTGCCGGTTTTTTTCGTCAAACCGGCCGATCATCGTTTCTTCCTGATGGTAGGCCTTGACGGTTTTCTGCCCCGAGACCGTCTCTTCCACAAAGCCGTTTAATTCTCCCAGCATGGCGCTTCGCCTGCGGAACAGAGGCTTTACCTTGCCGGTCATGTATTTGGTCAGGATAATCGAAATAGGAATCGTCACCGCGAACACCAGCACCAGCACCGGGGAGATGAAAATCATCATGACAAGGGAACCGATCACCGTAATGGCGCTGGTGATAATCTGCAGAAGGTCATTGGACAGCGAGGTGTTTACCGTGTCAATGTCATAGGACATCCGGCTGATGATATCGCCGGTCTGATGGGTGTCGAAATACCCCACCGGCAGGCTGGACAGCTTGTTAAACAGGTCTTCCCGCATCTGAAAGACCACCTTTTGGCTGAGCTTGATCATCAGCACCGACAGGATGTAGGAAATCAGCGCGGACGCGGCGTAAAACACCGCCATCAGCCCGCAGTAATAAAATACCGTGTCAAACTGCACCCGGCCGGTACCCAGGCCGATAGCGTCCACCGCCTTTCCCGACAGATAGGGGCCGATGAGCGCAAACAAATTGCTGGAAAAAGTGAGCAGAAGCGCCCCCAGCACCATCCATTTGTGCCGGAACAAATACCCCCACAGCCGGAGCAACACCGTCTTTTTAAAGCGGGGCTTTTTCCCCTCCTTAACCGTTTGCGAACCGGATGAAACCGGCGTTTTTGGATTACGCAAATTCCCCGCCTCCCATCTGTGACTGGCTGATCTCCCGGTAGATTTCACAGCTTTGCATCAGCTCTTCATGGGTGCCGTATCCCAGCATTTTCCCTTCCTCCAGCACCAGGATGTGCTGGGCGTGCTTAATGGAGCTGATCCGCTGGGCGACGATAATGGTGGTGGTACCGGCGTATTCCTCCCGGATCGCCTTGCGCAAAAGGGAATCCGTCCGGTAGTCCAGCGCGCTTGAACTGTCGTCCAGCACCAGAAATTCCGGATTCCCCGCCAGCGCCCGGGCGATTAATACCCGCTGCTTCTGGCCGCCGCTTAAATTGGTTCCCTTGGCGGTCAGCCGGTGGTCATACCCCTCCGGCAGGGAGTCGATAAACTCCTTTGCCTGGGCGGCCGCGGCGGCAGCCTCGATCTGCTCCCGGGATAAGCCACGGCCAAAATCAATGTTGGCGGCGATGGTATCCGCCATCAGATAATCGTTTTGAAAGACAACCCCGAATTTTTGGTGGAGCTCCTCCGAAGGAATCGTCTTAATATCCCGGCCCTCCACCAAAATTGACCCTTTATCCCTGTCATAAAACCGCAGCATCAGGTTTATTAGCGTGCTTTTGCCGCTGCCGGTGGCTCCGATAATCCCCAGGGTCTCCCCTTTTTTCAGGGAAAAAGAGATATCCGATACCGTCTCTTTTCCCTGATAGGCGAAGGAGACATGGGAAAACACAAGCTCCGCCGGCGCGGGTTTAACGTTCTCTGCCGGAAGCAGCTTCATATCCTCCGCCGCGCGCATCACTTCGTCGATCCGCCCGGCGGAAGCGCTCCCCTTGGAGTACATCACAAACATCCGGGTGACCATCAGCATGGCGTTGAGGATGATGGTAAAATAGGTCATAAACGCGATGATTTTGCCCGGCTGGGATACGCCGGCGTTGACCCGAAACGCTCCCACGATCACCACCAGCGTCAGCCCCAGGTTTAAGCACAGGTTCATCACCGGATTGGTGACCGCCATGGTCATCCCCGCTTTTTTCTCCCGCTTTACCACTTCGCCGTTGACCTTTTTAAACCGCTTTTTCTCATACTCTGATTTGGAAAGCGCCTTGATTACCCGGATACCCGAGGCGTTTTCCCGCACGGTGCGCACCATCACGTCCACTGCCTGCTGAAGCTTTGTGTACAAGGGAATCCCCTTTTTGGAAACGACAAACACCACGATCCCCATAAACGGCAGGATGGAAACCAGCACCAGGGTGAGCACCGGCTCCAGCGTCAGGGTGACAAGGATCCCGCCTAACAGCAGAATGGGCGCCCGTACCCCCAGCCGCTGCATCATACCGATCATCTGATGGACGTTATAGGTGTCGGAGGTAAGCCTGGATTCCAGGGAGGGCACAGTAAACCAGTCCATCTGCCGGACGGACAGGTAGGACACCTTTTTAAACAGGTCGTGGCGGATGGCCTCGGTGGTATCCCTGGCCACCCGGGAAGCCATCCGGTTGGCGATGACGTTGCCGGCCAGCGCGATAACCGAGCAGATTGCCATCATCACGCCCCAAAATACAATGTATCCCACATTTTTTAACGGCACCACCGTGTCGATCAAATACGCCAGGATCCAGGGGAGCAAAAGATCCATGATCGTCCCGATAAATTTAATGATAAACCCCAGCGTCATCCGGCCCAAATACGGCCGGATATAGGAAAACACCCGGCGCATTTATATCCCCTCCCCTTGTTCCCGGCCGGTGGCGGCTAAAGCCCGCTCCATCACCCGCTTTAACATATCCCCCAGCTGTTCCTTTTCTTCCGGGGAAAACTCTTTAAGCAGGTATTCGTTCCAGTCCCGGTACAGCTTTCTTACCTTGGGCAGAACCGCCTGGGCTTTTTCGGTGGGAAACACCTGCAATACCCGGCGGTCATGCCCGTCCGGCTGTCTTACCACATACCCCTTTTGCTCCAGATCGGAAACCTGCCGGGTGACGCTGCTTTTATTTACGCAGATCCGCCGGGCAAGCTGCTCCTGAGAAATGCCGGGGTGACGGCACACCAAAAGGATATAAATATCCTGATAGCCGCTGATCCCCTCCTGCTCCAGATTCTCCTGCCGGTAAAGCGCGGCGCACCGGGAGGTTTTGTTGATATATTTCATCAGCCGCTCCATCTTTTTGTCCCCATTTATTAGCTATAAAACAATTTCTTATTAAACGGTTGCGCGCGCAACCAGCTAAAAATAGTATACCACGCCTGCCTTTTTCCGTCAATTTATTTATTCTCCTAAATCTGATTGACGCTATTGAGTTTGAATATAAAAACCGCATGGCGGTCAGTCTATAAGACCGTGATAAAAGCCAGCGCCTAAATGACGCTGGCTTTCACTTCGTTCAAGCCACAGTGGTATGATTACTTGCTACCCTTGAAAGGGTCTTGGTATTCTTTTCGGCTTAAACTGTCTTCTATCTGATCTTGTTTCT
>CALXBH010000014.1 GCA_944386475.1 uncultured Clostridia bacterium
TGATAAAGCGCTCATGGAAATCCCCGTAGGCAAAGGCGGTGCAGTCCGCCGCAATAAGCAGCTTCGCGCCGTCAAGGTAAGGGGCGTTTACCGGGACAAGCTTTAGCTGCATCGGCCACTGCATCAGCTGGCTTGTGGCAGCGCCTCCCGCTGATTTCGGGGCGGCAGGAGCTTCCAGATGGCGGATGGCTTTCATCCGGCTGCCGGGGCAGCCCCCGGCGTGGGGCGCGTCTTTCCGGGCAGCCATATGGGCTTTGACCGCCTCGGCGTCGTAGGCCGGGGCCTCCCGCTCCTCAAAGGAGATAGCGCCGGTAGGGCAGACGGGCAGGCAGTCCCCCAGCCCGTCGCAGTAATCCTCCCGGAGCAGTTCTGCCTTGCCGTCCACGATCCCGATAGCACCCTCGTGGCAGGCATCAGCGCAAAGGCCGCAGCCGCTGCATTTTTCTTTATCTATTTGAATGATTTTTCGTTTCATTTGCTTCTCCTTTCGGGCATCCTAAAACGTGTTTGTTGACCTTACGCGCTCAGTATACTATAATCAAAACAAAAAATCAGTTGTTTTTACAACGAAAGGAGAAACCATGAAGCCCTATCACAAGACGCTTGAAAACTGCCCGCTGTTTTTTGGGATCGACTTTTCAAAGCTGTCCCCGCTGCTGGCCGGGTTAGGGGCGAAAGAGCGGGAGATGAAAAAGGACGATATCCTGCTGGCTGCAGGGGAAACGCCCCGGTACATCGGTGTGGTGCTTGCCGGGAGCGTTTACGTCTCCCAGGAGGATTACTGGGGAAACCGTGTGATTCTGGCTGCCGTAGGGGAAGGAGAGCTTTTTGCCGAAGCGTTTTGCTGCGCCCGGGCAGAGGTTTTGCCGGTCTCGGTGACAGCAGGCCAGGAAGGGAGGGTATTGCTGTTAGACGGCGGAAGGATTTTGTCCGGCCAGGGCATTCCCCAGGAGCTGCACACGGTGCTGACCGGCAACCTGATGAGAATACTGGCGAGCAAAAACATCGCACTAACCGGAAAGATCCGGCATATTACCAAAAAGACCACCCGGGAGAAGGTGCTGTCTTATCTTTCGGGGTGTGCAGTGGCGGCGGGAAGAGATCTTTTCACCATCCCTTTTAACCGGCAGGAGATGGCAGATTATCTTTCGGTGGAGCGAAGCGCTTTGTCTGCCACTTTGTGCAAAATGCGGGACGAGGGGATACTTACATTTCATAAAAGCACCTTTCGGCTTTTGCCGAACGGCAAATAAAAGGAACTGCTGCAAAACAAAAGTTTTGCAGCAGTTCCTTTTCCATAAAAATCTTTACAAGGATTCGCCCAGCAGCACTTCCCGGTTGGTGCCGTAAAAAATATCTTCCCGGCCGCTGATAAACCGGCAGAATTCCTCAAAATACTCCCAGGTTTCGGTGGCGTCAAACTCATAGCTGTGCCCCCAGATGTAAAAGACCAGGGGAGAATCGGGCTTTGCGGCTACAAACTCCTCTGCCAGCCGGAACAGGATCTCCCGGTCCTGCTCCATCACATGATAAACGGTAGGATGAAAGCGGTAGAGATGCTCCTGGGGCTCAAAGGCATAGGTGGAGGTGATCGTCCGGGCGTATTTGATGCCCGTGTGCTCCCGGATGACCTGAGCGGTGCGCTCGTCGTTGTTGACCCCGCCGCAGGGATAGGCCATGCCGGTCACTTCATAGCCGGCAAGCTCGGATAAATGAAGCCGGTCATCCTCCACCTGACGGATAATCTCCTCATCGCTTAACTGGGTGAGATTGGGGTGGGTCAGGGTATGTACGGCCACCTCGTGCCCGGCGTACAGGGCGCGCACATCCTTGGGATCGATTTTATTGTGGGAAACAGTGCGTCCGTTTACCGTGACCTCTCCCTTAGTGCCCAAAAGGCCGGAGTTTAGGTTAAACGTCCCCTTAAGGCCGTATTTGTTTAACAGCTCCACCAAACGGATATCCTGGGTCACCCCGTCGTCATAGCTGAAGGTGACGGATTTTAACGGTCTGGTCATTGTATATCCCTCCCAGCTTCAGCGGGTTTGATCCCGGAGTTTCAGCGTCCCTACCCGGCAGGCGCGCTTGTAAACCTCGGCCAGGTATTCCTCCAGGGGCATTTTTTGATAGCCGTCGTTTTCGTGGCGGTCAGGCTTGCTTTTTTTGCAGAGCTCAAAGGTGAGATAACCGTTGTAGCCGTGGCGGTTGAGCCTTTTGACAATGCCTTCCCAGTCAGCTACCCCGTCAAAGGGGAGCAGATGAAGGTCGTCCCGCCAGGTGATAACGCCGCTAACATCCCGGATACCCAAATTGTCGTTGAGATGGGTGCAAAACAGCCGGTCTCCATACAGCGCCAGCAGATCCTGGGAGTGGTTATAGCACATCTCGTGGCCGGTGTCCCAGCAAAAGCCGATACAGTCGTACTCTTTAAGGCCCTCCATCAGCGCGGCCAGGTATTCCTCCCCCTCGGTGTTTTCCAAAGCCACTTTGACGCCCAGCCTTTGGGCAGCCTCAGCAACAGTTCTGTAGTTTTCGATCCCCTCCTCGGTAGGGGAGTGATCCTCAAACCCGATAAAGGCATGGGCGATCATGATGGGAACGGAATTTTTCGCGCAGTCGTTTAAACAGCCGAGCAGCTCGGCTACCGCCTCCTCGGCCTGAGGGCCTTTTTTCCACATGTCGGCCGCCCGGCCAAAGGGTGCGTGGATGGACTGATAATCCATATGAAGTTCATCCCCCAGGCGTTTCCATCCTGCAATATCCGCTTCCGGATGCCATTCGGTGAAAAAGCCCTCAAATCCCGCTTGATGAAATAGCCGGATTTGTTCCTCCACCGGGATGCCGAATTCCTCCGTCGTTCCCAGGCAAAGTTTTGCGTTCCACATAAGCGTGCCTCCTATTCACTGCTTGCGATAAGTTTCTGCATAAAAAAGCCGCCGCAGGACGATAGCGGCGGCGAAAGAAACAGCTCGTCCGCCATCTGAAAACCAGACCAAAAACAAGCCAGCCTTTTTTGAAATATCGTGTTTATTATAGCATGAATTCCTGCGTAAGACAACAAAAGGCGGTATACAAGCAAGCGTCCCTAATGATGTTGTCTCTATTTGTCAGGATGGATGCCATACTGAACCATATTTTGAAACTCTTTGAGCTATCTAGAGGAATCGTTATCGTATAGCCCACGTATCCCTAAAATACAGCCGATTATAAATAGTGCAATTCCAATAAAAGGAAAGCTTGTAATCAGTCCACTTGTTGCGTCGGATTCTATTATAAGAAGCGATAAAGTGCACAGCAATATTCCGCCTACTATCAATGCACTGCCAAGTATTACTTTCTTCAAAACAACTACTCCATTCTCCAATTGTAATATAAAACCATAAATTATTATAGCATAAGCGGTCGTATTTTAGCAAAGTTTTTCTATATGACTCGCCGAACAATTTCCGGCTATATTAAAAAAAATAGTTGTCCCTAAAGGGATAGCTTTTATATGGTCTTCCGGCAGGATCATAAGGATTCCGTCCTGCGTAATCACTTTATAATCGTCGTTTTCTTTTTCTAATATTCCGGTAAACAGCGCTTTCGAAGCCTCTGTAATATCAATATAGCAAGAAATTTCTGCGTCTATTCTATCGGAAACCTGTAGTGTTTTCGACCAGCCAAGGGAGTCGAAGATAGAAAGTGTTTTGCCGGACAACGTCTTGGCTTCTATAAAGTAGTCGTATACTTTTTCCTGATAGGTTGCCCCTTCTTCAATATGCAGCAGCGTTAAAACCATATTTATTCACCTTGCTTCATTAAAGTTTAAAATCGTCCCTGCCTAGAACCGGGTTCGGATAAACATTTATTTGATATGCAGTTCAGATAAACAAAAACACCGAGCGCCATTATGGGCACTCGGTGCGGCCATAGTCGGTTTCTTCTGTAACAATATTGCTTATCATTTGGAGTGTGTTTTTATGATGCCGCAAAACATGTAATCAGCCATTTTAAACGCTTCGTTTTCGATGTCTTCAAACACATTAATATCCGCTGTGTAATCTCCCTGTAAACGCAGCGATGCTTCTTTCTCCGTCATTTCCAGATGACGGTACAGCATATCTTTCCATTTCTTTTTGTCCCAGCACGGGTTAATAGAAGATAGGAATCCGGCGATTTCATCTGCGTTTTCATACCATTTTTTTCGAGCAAGATTGGCCTTGTCGGTTTCGCCGTTTTTTGCTGCGTTAACCAGGTCGGCGCCAATCATCAGATGCTGAGTAAAAAGTGTTTCGAACTGATTCGCCTTTTTTATGCCGTAAATCGGTGTAAGCAGCTTTGCAAAATCCTTTGGGTTCTGCAGCAGCCTTTTGGTCACCGGTTCTAGATCATCCAGATCAGCAGCAGTACTAATGATAAAAAAGCGCGTCCAATATACATGCTGTCCCCATAATTGCCGTATCCGATTCATCAAACAAATTTGTTGATTGGGTTGTCTATTATACATAATTTCCCAACTTTCTTGTTTTGGTGATTTTACCACTACTATATGATAAAGCGGGAAAATGTTTATTATAAATTTTTCAGCCTGTTTTTACTAACAACAGAATTGAAGAGGCAAGGCAAAATATTTGCCGGTAACAGCACGTGCTATAGGCAGAAAACGCAGAAAAATAAGCATGCCGGTAATTTGAAAAATCGGTACAAGTGTCGTATAGATGTCGTACTAACGAAAAATTACAAAATTACGCCTTTTGCAAAGATAACAGAAAAACGGCTCAACCCGCGTGGTTAAGCCGTTTTTGATAGGAAGCATTGACAAGAAAGATACTGGCAATCCACTTGTATTAAGAATAGAACCGCGTTAATTTTTAGTATCTGTTCTCCCAACAAGATAGTCCAATGAAACATGATAAAAATCTGCGATTCTTACCAAAATTTCTAATTTTGGTTCTCGTCTTTTCAATTCGTAATTTTGATAAGTCTTTTCGGTTATGTCACAAAATATGGCAACTTGATTTTGCGTGAGGCCTTTTTCTACCCTGCATTGTTTTAAGCGTTCAGCCAAAACATCTCTCACCATTTAATCACCTACAATTGTTCTTGACATAACCAGTATAAAGAATTAAAATGTGAGATATACCAACAATTGTAGGTGATAGAATGGCTATAAATAACGAGAGAAAAATTTTAATTGATAGTACGGGTGTGATTCTCACTCCCGGAGAAGAAGGGAAAAATTGTTTGGGAAATGGCGAGCACTATGATGATAACGGAAAATTAATAGAATGTTGTTGTGATGAGTGCGACTATTATTGCTGTTGCCTCCCCAAACACCATAAATGGTACATTCCTTATAGCGAATGAGGAGCCGTTTATTTGCATCCGGATGGGGATTTACCCAGTAGGAACAGTGCCAATTGATATATAGTGGAAACATTATAAAAAATGGCAAAGCACCGATAAACCATGTGTTCATCGGTGCTTTGCTATTGGCGCGGGTAACAGGATCTTGAAAGGTTCAAGTCCTGTTTTTGTATCAAACAAAAAAACACAGAGTCTCTTGCTTTCAGCAAAAAACCCTGTGTCTGGTGCGGGTAACAGGACTTGAACCTGCACAGCCTTGCGACCATTAGAACCTGAATCTAACGCGTCTGCCAATTCCGCCATACCCGCATATAAATCCTCTAATTTTTACACGGCGAGGACAACCGAGGTGGAGCACATAGCTTAATCCACATATATAAAATCGCATTTCTGCGGTTTTATCGGTTAAAGAGAAGAGAAAACCCCGTCCTGGCGTCAGCACAGGGTTTTCGGTGGTGCGAGTGACGGGACTTGAACCCGTACGCTATAAAAACACACGCCCCTCAAACGTGCCTGTCTGCCGATTCCAGCACACTCGCAAGTGCTTAATTATCTTAGCAAAAATAAAAAACTTTGTCAATAGGTTTTTTGCGATTATTTCAAAAATTTTTTAAAACAGCCTTGGGATCTGTACTTTTCATTTTGATGGAATTGTTGTATAATAAAACCAATTATAACCATTGTATTTTCATAAAAAAGTCCAATGGTATTAAGTCAAGAGGGTGATGCAAGAAAAAATGAGCAAAAAGGCGCAAGAAGTGGAATGCAGGTAGCAAAAAGGCAACACCAACCTAAGCCCTGCCTCTGTGGAATTTTGAAA
>CALXBH010000015.1 GCA_944386475.1 uncultured Clostridia bacterium
AAAAAACGAACATTGTAAAGAATAATCTTTTTGTTATACTTTTTATATCAAAAACAAATAAGCCCATAATCTTTGGGGTTGGTTCAAATCTAAATTCTTTTGCATCTTTTTTAGTCCCCGCAGACAGTCGAGAGTCTCGATGCGCAATCCGCGTTCGGGGCTTTTCTTTTTACGATGGTTTCACACTCGTGTTTATATCAGATAATTAATTTGTCAGATTTTAAAACCGTCTCTCAAAAGAGATAGCTTTATTTGTCTTATATTTATGCAGGCTTTCAGATGGCAAATCTTATAAGATAAAATTTTTAAAGCGTTGTATGAGTTTAATCGCTTGACTATTCTGGACAAGCGTGTTATTATTTATATATGGACTTGGGGAGACACCCATCACAAAAAACATAACCTGCAGTATTATGGGTTATTGTCCAAAGTTTCCGAAAATCGAATAAAAAGGGGATGATACCCATCGCAAAAAACATTAGTGTTGTCGATGAACTGGGCAATGAATATGAAACGACCTATCCGAAAAGAGCCAAAGGGCTTGTTAAAAATGGCAGGGCACGCTTTGTATCAGAAAACAAGATATGCCTTGTGTGTCCGCCAAATACTATTTTGAAGGATTTGAATATGTCAGATAATATTATAAAAAAAGAACAAGTTTTTACACAAATCGCCGAACTTCAAAAGGTTCTTGGATCTATTGATAAGATACTATTTAGCATTCAATGCATAAGTGATTCTCAGCAATATGTGGAACCGGATGATGGCGATCCACTAACACTTGATTATATGCCTGAGGTTGCCCTTGAAAAAATTAAGGCAATGCGTGAGATAGTAATGTCGAGAGAACATACTATTAATTCTATGCTTAGTTTTTACTTATCAGTTTATAATAATTTAGAAAACGCTGAAAAAGAGTAATCGTATATTGACAGTGTAATAGCAAAGCTGCCGTTATTTTGCTTGCTCTGTTTTTTATACTATCATTGTTGGTGAAACAATATGGTTTGAACAGTTCGATAGTACTCGTGTGCGTTCAAGTCTCACAACAAAAAAGAGCGTGGCATCTTTTTTAGTCCCTGAAGACAGCGGCAGGCTGCCGCAGAAAGATTGCGCACCTCACTAAGTGGGGTGCGTTTTGCTTTTCCAAACATTTTTATTTTAATAGGTATAGAGGCGTGCAGTAGCAATGAAAAAATATAGATATTGTAACAAAAGGACAAGTGATACTCTGAGTAACTCTTATCATGATTGGAAAGAGGAAGATAGGAAGACAGTTGAAAAAGATAGTTACAAACTCCCAATTTTCATTGCGGGAATCGTTATTGGATTTTTGATTATGCTTTGCGGCGTTTTTTTAAGTAATGATTTTATAATAGGTATGGGAATCATGTTAATGGGCATTACCGTTATCTTATTTCCGTTTACTACGCCCCAAACAACTGCTTTTTTTGGATACCAGAAATCAAAAATAATTGGAAGAATACTGGGATTACTGTTGGTGGGAGTTGGTATATGGGTAGGATTATTTTGATAATAAGTATGTGCTTATAAAAAATCCCTATGACGTTTGACTGTCATAGGGATTTTTACGTTGATGATTATAGGAATAAACTCACTTATTTAAAATAGCTCACTTTATCGGATGGAATTATTAGGGCAGTTCATTTCGAATACATCATCGATCATCCGGTGGACAAGCCGGGCTTCCTCGGTATCGGCGAGTTTGTAATAAACCTCTTTGCCAACCCGGCGGCTGCTGATTAATCCCGTCTGCTTTAACGTGCGCAGATGATGAGATACGGCGGGACTGGACATGTGAATTGCCGCGGAGAGATTATAGACGCACTCTTCACTGTGGCATAACAGCCACAGGATCCGCAGGCGGGTGCTGTCGCAGAGCTGCTGAAAAATATTGGACGCCTTGCCGAATTCCAGCTCCGGCGGCATTTTTTGCAGCACTTGTTCAAAGCTTCCACCGTGATTATGGGGAAGGCCGAAAGCCTGTTTATCCGCTTGTTCCGCCATAATAAGGGTCGTTCCTTTCTGCCGTGGATAATCCCGCCTATACCATTCATAGGCGGAAAACATATAAGAAAAGTATACCCTTTCCCGGGAAAATTGTCAATTAAAAAGGCGGCAGTCAGATTATCAGCTTAAATGAAGTTCTTCATAGCATTCTTGCAAAGTGGCGCAGGATCTGGCGAAACGCTTCAGTTCTTCATCGGTCAGGGATAAGGACAACACCCTTTGTACGCCATTGCGCCCCACAATGCAGGGAGCGCCGGCAAATACCCCGGTTTGTCCATATTCCCCTCGGAGCATGGAGGACACGGTGAGCACGCTGCTTTCGTCTCCGAATACCGCCCGGGTAATGCGGGTCATGGCCATGCCTATGCCGTAATAGGTGGCCCGCTTGGCTTCGATGATCTTCTGCGCTGCACCCCGGACCTCTTCGCTGATTTTTTCCAGATCTCCCAGGCAAAAGCGATGATCGGATTCTTCGCAGATGGTGAGGATGGGTTTAGTGGCCAGCATAGCCTGGGACCAGGGGACAAATTCGCTGTCCCCGTGTTCCCCCATCACATAGGCGTGGATATTGCGGGGATCGACGCCGAAATATTCCCCCAGCAGATACCGGAGTCGGGCGGTATCTAGGGCAGTACCGGTACCCAAAACCCGCCGGGGATTAAAGCCGGATAACGTGCAGGCGATCCGCGCCATAACGTCCACCGGATTGGTAGCGATCAGAAAAATCCCGTTAAATCCGGATTCCCCAATGGGTTCGATAATAGAACGGAAAACTGCTGTATTCCGGCCTAAAAGCTCCAGCCGGGATTCCCCAGGTTTTTGGGCGACGCCGGCACAGATCGCTACAATATCAGCGTCTGCACAGTCTTTATACTCCCCGGCATAGATTTTCATATTAGCGCCCGAAAAGGCAAGACCGTGGTTTAAATCCATGGCCTCTCCCTCTGCCCGCTGTTTGTCGAGATCAATTAAAACCAGTTCGTCACAGACATTTTGGTTGAGCAAGGCGTAAGCGTAGCTCATCCCCACCATGCCGGTGCCTACTAAGACTACCTTTCGGCTGTCGTTTGTCAGCATAATCTTTTACATCCTTTCATCTTTCTATCTTTATTCTTTCCCTTGTTCATGGGTTTCCAGGCCGATCCGGTCGATGTCGGCGGTTATCTGGCAGTTGACGGTGATCTGAGAAAGCTCCTGGGGGAACTGGTCGCGTACCCGGCTCCAGGCAGCGACGTCCTTTTGCCAAAGCCGGTTTCCAAGCTGGAGAACGTCGGCGTTATACCGGATAACCGTCTTGTCTACCGCGGCCAGCACCTCTTTTTCCACAATGCGGCAGAGCATCTGTTCCATAGCTTCGTAGTCTGCGTCGTTCAAGAGAATATCCTCGTCTTTTAAGGTAATGTCCCGGATGGAACCATTTAAATGAGCGGTTAAAAGATACGTGTAGGGAACGGAGGTTGTCTCACAGGTAAGATCGGCGCTCGTTTTATAAATTTCCACGGAAAAGGAGGTAATCCGATCGGTAGAGGCGACCATGATGGTTTTTTTTACATCCCCCCGCAGCCACATCAGCCCGCGTGTCTCTTCCTCATTGAGATAGCCGGCAAGCTTTCCATCCTGAAAAACCGCCGTGCCGCTCATTTCGATGGACTGGGAGGTTTCGTTTGGAATTTGTTGTCCCTCGCTGCCGGTATCCGAGGAATTTTCCTCATCGCTGTTCACTGCGATGGCCGGGATCACTGCGTCGTCTGTTTCATTTTCAAACGCTTTGGCGATGTCCAGGTAGGTAACGTCGATGATCTTGCCGTTTTCCCGGGAGTTGTCGGCCATGCTCTCCAGAGCTTGTGCCGGCAAGACCCCTTGGCTCATTCTGGTTTTTAAAATTTCACAAGCGCTGCCTTTGGCTATCAGCACGCCGGTGTTCAGGCGGGACTGTCCGTTTCCGTTAAAAAAACTCATCACCGGTTCCAGTCCGTTTTTGGCGGCAGCTTCTCCGATAATGATTACCCGGTTGTGACCATAAAAAATAGATTTTCCCTGTTTCAGGGTGGCATTTTGAACCGCTTCGGTGACGGTAGCGCCGCTGCTTTCTAGGATAGCGGCGTTTTGTTGTTCGCCTTCCGTGGACGACTGGCCGCCCTGCGGGGTGTAGATCTGCAGGGAGATCAAAAATTCGCCGGTATTCTCATCAATATCGATGCCGATGGCCTGAACGATTGCCCGCTCGTTTAGTTCCACCGAGGGCAGGCAGCCGCACAGGGTGCTAACGCTCAGGATCAGCAGCAGGAGAAGAATGCCCCGCAGGAACTTTTTTAGCTTCACGCTTTTCCCCTCCTTTCTTGATCTTGACAGAAATTCCGATTCCTAATGGGAGAATGACTACCAGCAGCAGGGAGGGGATACCGGAAGAAAAGACCATATACAGCCCGTCAAATGCCTGCTTGCTGTAGCAGAAAGGCAGGATCAGGAAAAACAGCAGGATGCTGCATCCGATGGTGCCCCATTTTTTCCTTTGCTCCGGCAGCAGCATGCGGATGCATTCCATGCTTAAAAACAGGTACAAGGCGATCTTGACTAATGCGATCGCCACCCAGATGGTCATGTGCAAAGCGTCCAGCCGCTGAAAGATGGAAAATTCCGCTACTGAGGAAAGGGTATAATACGGGATAGTCTGGGTGGCGGAATAGTCGCCCAAAACCGTCAGGATCAAAAAGGCGATGATCTCGGCAGTGACGGTAATCATGCAGGAAAGAGCGATGATCCCTTTTTTCAGATTCCCCTTGATGTGGGGGAGCAGCAGCAAAACCACCACAAACTCCGCGTTTCGGGAAAACTGCTCGTAAACGGAAAAACCGATTTCTTTTCCTAACCCCTCCAGGGGGAGCTTTAGGTTTGGCATATCCACCTGGGACAGCGAGGCAAATGCGATAAACGCAAAAGAGATAAGAAATCCTGCAAATATAATCACCCCGGTGCGGGCGATGGACTCCAGCCCCATGCAGGCGGCATAAACGCAGGCGATCCACATGGTGATGACAAAAAAGAGGGTGGAGGACTGGGGGAATACGGCGTTTGTCATAAAAAACTCAAAGTGGGCGAAGGTGCTCACAGCCGTCATAATGGTAAAAGCGCAGTACAAAAGGGCGACTAATACTCCGGCGCGCTTCCACACATCCATCGACAGCATCACCGCGTTTTTCCCCTGATCCATCGAGCGAAGCCATAAAGCCGGCAGCAGCACGAGGATCCCCACCGCCAGCGAGATCACCCAGGCAATCAGGATGGACACCCCGCCGGAACCCACCCCCATGGCGGGGGTGTAGGTCATAGCGGAGAACATCCGGCAGATGTAAAGCAGCAGCACAAACTGCCACACGCTGATTTTTTTCAAGATCATTTTCTCCCTTCCCGCAGATTTGTGCCCGGAGGAGAAGGGTCACTCCTCCGGGAAGGTCTCGTGGATGTCCACGCCGTTTAGCTTTTGGATTTTGGCAGTGCGTTTCCCTAAGATGCGCCAGCCGGCTCTGTAAAACACATCCCGCTGGGCCCGCAGGCTGAAGGGAGAAATCGGCGCCGTATAGGGAATGCCGAAGTGGCTTAATCCCGTCATATTAAAGATCACCAGTGTCAGCCCGATGGTGATGCCGTACAGGCCGGTGGTGCCGCCTAAAATAATAAAGGCAAAGCGCAGGATGGCCACCGGCTCATAGATCGAGGGCACCACAAACGAGCTGATGGCGGTCAGCGCCACCACCATCACCATCGGCGCGCCGATGAGCCCGGCGGTCACAGCGGCGTCCCCGATGACCAAGGCTCCCACGATGCTGACGGCGTGGCCGATGGGCCGGGGGAGCCTGAGCCCCGCCTCCCGCATGACTTCGTAGATAAAGTGGATCACCAGCGCCTCCAGCACCAGGGGCAGGGGCGTGGTCTCCTCCGCCGCGGCGATGTTGTAAAGCAGGGCGTGGGGGAACAACTCCGGGTGGAAGGTGCCGATCCCCACATACAGCCCGGGAAGCAGGATGGTAAAAAAGAACGAGATGTATTTTAAAATGCGGATAAAGGTGGTGTAATAGGGCCGGTGGCAGTAGTCGTCCAAGCTCTGGAAATTTTCGCTGAACAAAAACGGGACGATCAGCGCAAAGGGGGAGCCGTCCACCAAAATAGCGATCCGCCCTTCGGCGATTTTGGCGCATAACGTGTCCGGCCGCTCGGTGGTCCCCACGTCGGAAAACAGGGAAAGGGGCTTTCCCTCCAAAAAAGGCTGCAAATACCCGGATTCCAGGATAACGTCCAGCTTGATCTGCTTTAACTTCCGGCGGACGTCCCGCAAAAGGGCGTTGTCCACCGTGTCGGTCATATAAATCAGGCAGATGTCGGTGCGGCTGACCTTGCCTACCTGCATCAGTTCAAACCGGAGCTCGGGGGATTTTAAGCGCCGGCGCACCATGGACATGTTGATGCGGATGGGCTCGGTAAACCCTTCCCGGGAGCCCCGGACGTTTACCTCGCTGTCCGGTTCGCTTACCGAGCGAAACTGAAATCCCTGGGTGCCGATGGCGATCCCTTTGGAAAGACCGTCGATAAGGATGACGGTAAAGCCGGACATCAAAAAGGTGAACACCTCGTCGGTGGAGTAAACATCGTTTACATCCATACCGATGACGGTTTTGGTGCGAAGATACTGGTATAATTCCTCCGGGGTTTGGACGTTTTTGTCCTCCGACCGCAGGAGCGGGTCTAACACCATTTTGGTCAGGGTCTCGTAGCTGATCATCCCCTCCATGCCCAAAACGCTGATGGGGGTGCCGGCGACCGTGACCTCCCTGGCCATCAGGTCAGAGGTATTACGGCATTTTTCCCGCAGGGTCACCATGTTGTCCATTAGCTTTTCCGAAAGCTTTGTCTGGGTTTCGGGCTGGTCCACCGGCTCCTCCGGCGGCATAAAGGCGGCGGTGAATTTGCTTTTTAAGTAACGAAATATTCCATTTCCCACGGCTTTGACCATCCTTTTTTTCTGTGCAAACATATCTTACACAGGCCGGTTATCAGTTTCAGTATTGCCGCAAAAGGAAAGAATCATTCAGCAAAAAGCCGGCCGCATAAATAAAAAGCTGCCAGCCGATACTAGGGAAAAAAGAAACCAGGGTGAAATTATGCTGATTGTCTTTGTCCGCTCTATTCTTTTATATCTGCTGATTATTTTTGCCCTGCGCCTGATGGGAAAACGGCAGATCGGGGAATTGCAGCCGTCGGAACTGTCCATCACCATTTTGATCTCCAACATGGCCACACTCCCCATTGAGGACAGCAATATCCCCATGCTGTTGGGGGCGATCCCCATTTTGGCGCTGGTGGGGTTTGAACTGCTGCTTTCCAACGCCACTTTAAGGAGCAAACGGCTGCGAAAGGTGATTTCGGGCAATCCGGTGGTGGTGATCCGGGAGGGGGTTATCGACCAAAAGGAGTTAAAGCGGCTGCGGTTTTCCATCGACGATTTAATGGAAGCGCTGCGGGAAAACAGCGTCTTTGACGTGCGGGAGGTATATTATGCGGTGGTGGAGACCACCGGGCAGGTGAGTGTGCTGCAAAAATTCCGTTCCCAGCCGGTGACGCCCCAGATGCTTCAGGTGAAAGGGGCGGATGAGGCGCCCCCGGTGGTGGTGATAAGCGACGGGGCAATTATCGAGGATTCCTTAAACGCCTATCGTCTGGGGAAAGACTGGCTTTTAAAAACCGTTGCGGAGCAGGGCTATCAGGTGAAAGATTTGTTTTTGATGACCGCCGACAAAAATGGAGAAACCTATGTTGTCCCCAAAGATCAAGCGGCCTATAGGGGTAAAAAAGGTAAAAAGGAGGCGGACGGATGAAACGGAGCATCACCATCGCCGCCATTCTGCTGTCCATCGTGGCGCTAAGCATCGGCAGCCTTTTTTACCTTCATAGGGTGGAGGAGGAGATGACCGGGCTTTTGGAGGGCGCCGCCCGGTCGGCCCAGGCAGAGGACTTTGAGGCCGCCCGGCAGACGGCGGCTAAGGCGGAGGAACGCTGGCAGGAGTATGAGAAAAGGTTAAGCCTGTTTGTCCGCCACGGGGAGCTGGACGAAATGACCAAAGTAGTCGCGGAGCTTACTGATTACGCACAGCAAAAAGACGCCGCTTTGTTCTGCGCGTCGGCAGACAAAGCGGCGTCGATCATCCGGCATATTTATGAAACTGAGCTTCCCACGATCAAAAACTTTTTCTAGCTACTTTTTTTGCTGCAAGTACTTTAACTCGTTCATAAACTCGTCGATACTGCCAAAATCCCGGTAAACAGAAGTAAAGCGCACATAGGCCACCAGGTCGATGTCCCGCAGCTTTTGCATGGCCATTTCACCGATGCGGGTGGACTCCACTTCCTTTTCAAAGCTGTTGGCAAAGGTGTATTCGATTTCCTCCACCGCTTTTTCCAGGGTTTCAATAGAAACCGGGCGTTTTTTACAGGCGCGAAGCAGGCCCCCCAGCAGCTTTTCCCGGTCAAAGGGCTGGCGGGAACGGTCTTTTTTGATGACCATCAGCGGGGTGGTTTCGATGATCTCATAGGTGGTAAATCGCCGCTGGCAGGACAGGCATTCCCGGCGGCGGCGGATGCGCTCCCGCTCCGCCGGGCGGGAGTCGACAACCTTGCTTTCGCTGTATCCGCAAAAAGGACAATTCATATGATAACTCCTTTAAAATCGTGTGGGGTTCTGGGAGGAACTTTTTATCCTCCGCTTACCTTTTATACATATAGTATACCATTTTTTTCTAATCCCGGCAAACATTTTTCGCAAAAAAAGTGGAACTTTTTTTCCATTGTAAAAATTAAAAGTGCAAAAAACCTTCTTTTTGTGTCCGGCGTTGCCGCTTGCCGTTTAAGAGGGCCATAAAGAGAGCGGCCAAAAAGCCTCGGCGGGCTTTTTGGCCAGCGGGCCAGAATTCTTCAACATAGCTACAGAAGATGGCGTCAGTAAGGTTTTTGAGACAAAAGAAATCGCTGCCATATGCGACTAGCCAAAAACACCGGTAATCCCATACAGGATTACCGGTGTTTTGGAAAGGGAAAGATGCAAACTTTTAGGATGTGTCTTTTTCTTTAGCCTCCTGTTAAATGCTCGATCAATATTTTCAGCCCGATCAGGATCAAAATTGTCCCGCCGAAGATCTCCGCCTTTTGGTTGAGAAGGTCGCCGAACTTTTTGCCGATAAACACGGCGATAAAGCTCAAGCAGAAGGTGGTGGCGGCGATGACAAGAGCGCTGGTCCAGATGTTGGCGTCCATAGCGGCGAAGCTGACGCCTACTGCCAAAGCGTCAATGCTGGTGGCGATCCCCTGAATGAGCAGCAGCTTTACAGACATCTGACGGCAGTTAGCGTCGTCATCCTCCTTTTTAAAGCTGTCAAAAATCATCTTGCCGCCGATAAAGGCCAGCAGCACAAAGGCAATCCAATGGTCGATAAAGGAGATATACTCCGCAAATAGGCTGCCGGCAAAATAACCGATCACCGGCATCAATCCCTGGAAAACGCCGAAGGAAAGGGCGATGGCGGCGGCCCAGCGAAGGGGAAGCTTTTTGTGGCACATAGCGTCCGACATGGACACGGCCACCGCATCCATCGAAAGCCCCAACGCGATCAAAAAAACCGTGATAAAGCTCATAGCAATCAAAATCCTATCGTTGGTTTATTTTATAAATATGAAACGGGACAGTGTTATATGCGGGTGTCTAAAAGCCCGGAATACTGCCGACGGAACTGGGCAAAGGTGCCGCTGTCCAACGCGTCCCGGATTTTTTCCATCAGGGTGTTGTAAAACCACAGATTATGCATAACCGCCAGCCGCATGGCCAAAAGCTCGTTTGCCTTGAATAAATGCCGCAGATAAGCCCGGGAGTGCCGTTTGCAGGTGGGACATTGACATTCCTCGTCGATGGGGAGGGTGTCTTCAGCGTATTTTGCAACCATCATGTTGCGGATGCACTGCCAGGTGTTTACATGGCCGTCACGGGCGTTACGGCTGGGCATGACGCAGTCGAACAGGTCGATTCCCCGCCAGACCCCTTCAATGATGTTGGAGGGGGTCCCCACCCCCATCAGATACCGGGGTTTGTCCTTGGGCAT
>CALXBH010000016.1 GCA_944386475.1 uncultured Clostridia bacterium
TCACCGGATGAATGTGCCGGAGGAACTGGCGGAATACAAACTGGAGCGGGCGGAGCTGGCCATCGCTCTGCCGAAGGACTGGAAACTGGATGAGGAATCCCTGAAGGATGAGCGGTGGTACTGGCCCATTGGCCTTTTGAAAGTGCTGGCCCGCCTGCCCATTTCCGGCGATACCTGGCTGGGGTGGGGACACACTATGGATAAGCAATCGCCTTTTGCAGAGGACACGAAGCTCAGTGCCGCTATTCTAACCGGTCCCCAGGGCGTGGAGGAAGGCGGCGAGGTCTGCACTTTGCCCAGCGGCGAGGAGGTCAACTTTTATCAGGTGATTCCTCTCTATCGGGATGAGATGGAATATAAGATGGAGCATGACGCAGACGCTCTGCTGGAAAAGATGGCAGGCATCAGTTTTGTTGTGAATCCCGTCCGCCAGGATGCTATCGCCAGAGGAACGCTTGCGGATGAGGATTTCACCTGATGAGTCAGATGTGGGACTGTCAGGAGGAGTGGGATCGGATCTTCCGGGAAGTGCGGTGGAGATGCCAGTAAAATGTACCGTGCAAGGAGCTTTACGATGATTTTACAAAGCCTTAACCGAGCAAAGGTAGCGTTGTAGCCCTTGCTACAATATCATAAATATGTCTACCCAATCGCGGGACAATGCTATGCAGGCCTTTTCTTTTCCTGGCTGCTGTTTGTCCTGATTTTTTACAGCAAACTAAAAATTGAGGAGCCGCAGATATGAAAGATATCATTCTTTACGGCAGCCACTATGGAAGCGCCCGCCGGTATGCGGAAAAGCTGTCCGAACAAACCGGCGTTCCCACGGTCAGCTATAAAGACACACCGGCTCTTTCAGACAGAAAAACGATCGTCTATTTGGGCGGCCTGTATGCCGGTGGTGTCCTGGGCCTTATAAAAACCCTGCACGGCTTTTCCCTTCAGGAGGGGCAAAAGCTGCTCCTCGTTACCGTAGGGCTAGCCGATCCTGACGAACCGGAAAACCAGGACAACATCCGTGCGTCTTTGCAAAGGCAGCTTTCCGCAGAACTGCTTAACCGGGCTAAGATTTTTCATCTTCGCGGCGGAATCGATTATCAAAAGCTCTCTTTCGCTCATCGAACGATGATGAAACTGCTATATCAATCCCTGCGCAGGATTCCCCTTGAAAAACAAACAGCAGAAAACAGGGCATTCATAGAGACCTACGGGAAGCAGGTGGATTTTACAAACTTTGAAGCCCTGGAGCCTATTATTCACGAAATCCAGAGGTGAATAGCATGGGCAAGATCATTCGGAATATTTTAAAGCTTCTTTTCATTGGCCTTGTTACCACCATTGTCCGTATCATTGGGCAGCTTTCCATCCCAGCCGGGGAACAGACAGTTCTGGCACCCAGCATTTTTGCACAGAACGGCACCATGCCTCTGGCTTTCACGATTTATGGCATCTTCGCTTATTCTCTGATCGCCGCATTGTTTCTGCTCATTCGGAACCGGTTAACCGGAAATCGGATTTTACAGGGGTTGAAATACGGTCTTGCTTGCTGCGCGGTGTGGATTGTGTACCTTTTAGAGCCCCTTCCCCATGTAGCACCCTTAGACCGGCTTACCTATCCCATCGCAGACAGTCTGGCGCTGATCATAATGGGCCTGTTACTGGGGTGGCTGTTTGGTAATCCTGTGCGGCGGGCGGATAAAAAGAAGCTGTCCCTTCCTGTTCTTCCGGTACTGGCTGTCACCGGATGCTTTCTGGCCGGCCGTCTGATTCAATATTTTGCTGCGGATATCTACTCCTGCTTCAATGACAAACCGGTCGAAACCATTTTGTGGTGCCTGTTGACAGGCTTTACAACTGCCTGTGTAACGGCGTGGCTGAATCTTTATATCTGCAGCGGAAATCGGGTAAAGCGGACGCTTATCTTGGGCGGCCTGCTGTTTGGGGTGGATTTGCTTCTCTTTAACTTCTTTATGCCGCTGGTGTTTGCCGCCGACATCCCTGATCTGATCCTCCGCACCTTCATCGACATCCTGACGGTAACTCTAGGATGCCTGGCATTCCCAAGTAGGCGCAATGCTAGCGAGCTGTAGGGGAGGTGAACTGGATGCCGGAGAAAAGAAGTATCCGGGTTGGAAAATGGCTGCTGAAGGTCGTGGCGTCCTATGCGGTGTTTATCGCCATCGGCCTGCTGTTTTTCCTTATCCCTGCCAGGCGAATTGGCCTGTCCGAAGAGGTGTTTTTGAATCTTCGGATATTTTTCATGCTGCTCGGCCCGATTTATTTCACCCTGATTGTTAAAATTATTTTTACCTTTCTGAACGCCGCAAAAGGGAAGGGAAAAGACACAGCCGAAAAAAACCGGGGCGTTCTGTTCGCCGTTACAGCCCTGCTGTTGTTTGCCAATCTCTCCAGCACTGAAACAATCTCCGACCTCACCGCCGGAACGATCCAGGGCAGAGGACTAAAAAATCTGGAAAAAAGCAAGCGGTATTCCCTGAAAGGCAAGCGTTTTTTGAACGTCTTTCTGCCGGTTGGGTTTTATTTGCTGATTTTGGAACTATTGACTCTGTTAATCTGCATCGTCACTTTTGCTCCATTGTCAAAGGGTGCAAGCAGTGCATTCATCTGTACAATTGTCTTGACTGCCTTGCTTCTCCTCATGGTTCCCCTCGTCCTTTCTTTGGTTTCCGGCTATCAGGGAGACAAAGCAGAATACGAGGAACAGCGTGTAAAGGAAAAACAGCAGGCCATCCAGTCGGATGTCCTGGTGCTGGAAACCGACCCGGTTCGGCGGAAGCGGTATCTAAGGCTGCCGAAAATACTGGCTCTGCTGGTATGTCCCGGTGTTTGTGTTGTGTCCGGATTCGTGCTTTATTTCACAAAGAATGCCCAAGATCTTTTGACCATCCGGTTGTTGAGAATGCCATTTATGGCCTTGATAGTTGCTGCTGTTTTTTCTTTTATCCCGCTTTGCAGCATGGAGGAACGGATGGAATTTACCTTCACTTTGCTTCAGCTGGAGGATTACCATATTGGAAAAAGGGCTATCCGCATCCGGGGACAGTTTACCAAAGAGACGAAGAACGCCTATGGAACCTATCAAAAAGGGAATCTCACTAAAACGTTATGGCTCCCACGGACTTTTCCGTTAGAGCAGGAACAGACCCTGTTGCAATTTTTGGCAGACAAAACAGCGCAGATTCATGGGCCGCGTTT
This sequence comes from uncultured Clostridia bacterium, assembly GCA_944386475.1. GTDB lineage: Bacteria > Bacillota > Clostridia > Oscillospirales > Ruminococcaceae > Metaruminococcus. The sequence goes on from CALXBH010000016.1 coordinate 3,217, forward strand.
TATCCACTATGCAACGAAGTAAAAGCGCAACGGAAAATAAAAAGCCATCGCCATGTTATATGGATATAGGAGATGATTTCGATGTATAAAACGGTGATAGTCAAATATTCTCCCAAAGCAAAGGAACTGGCTGTCAGAATAGAAGAAACAGCCAATAAAATGGAGCAGGAAGGATTTGAGCTTGTATCCTGTTCGATCATGCCCTCTGCCAAAGGTATTTTGGTTTTCAAAAAAACCGATTCAAAAACGGAACGACCAGAAGGAGTAGAAATCGTCGCAAAACAGAAGTAGGTATCATAAAGATACTGGGCGTTCCTTAAGGTCATGATAAAAGCCGACGCCTAAATGACGCCGGCTTTCACTTTGTTATGAAATATTTAGTTTTGTTGAATTACATAAACCATTTTCAGATTCCCTTCAGAAAAAGTTACTGTAATAGGCTTGTCGGAAGATAGAACAGATGTTGGAATGGAAAAGGCTACAAAGCCGGATTTACTTTCCATAGGGTTTAACCTAATGTCTTCAAGGCTGTCTGATACTCCACTATAAAAAACGGTCCTGGTGTATTCTGCATCACCGCAATTTAATTTAATTAAAGTGTTTCCGCCAATTCCATAATAAGGTAAAAAATTGCTTATGTTGTCACCAGTATTGGTAGTTGTTAAGTGAACTAAAAGATATTTGGAACCTTCTTCTGGTTGATAATACAGCGTGCCATAATCAGCATTCACTTTATCAACAATCTCATAGGAAGATACTGTAATTTCCCAATCTCCAAGTGCAGCGGTATCTCCTATTTGGTGCTGCGATGAGTTTTTTGGCGGTATAGTTAAGGTGGATTGCTCTAAGTTGGAAGTTGAAGCATCGCCTGTAGTTGCCGTTTTGTCTGAATCAATTGCTACCGCTATTGCGATGATTACGCCTATTGCAAAAACGCCAAGAAGCGCGAAAAGAAATGTTCTAAGGCAGCCGTGTCTCTTTTTTAATACTACCGGGTTGCCTCCGTTTGGCGTTGCCGGGCTGCCCCAGTTTGGTACTACCGGATTACTCCCAATGTCCACAAACGGCCAGGACGGCTATGCCGGTGTGTTCGGCAAGAAGATCGACCGAGTGCAGATTGCGGTGGAGTAAAGGTAAATCAGCCCGCATAAGGACGAAAAGCCTGTTATGAATTTGTTACTAACCGCCCTGTTTTATATAAGTCTTACATAGATTTATTACTCTAACACCCCTGAATTTATCGGCATATTGCGGACTATGAAACTCACCTTGTTTATGGTACAATAAAAATAAGCAAATAATCACGCGGGCCTAAAAGCTGCTGTGACGATTTGTTCGAAGCGCAAACTGCCCGCAATCCACTGCGAACCCGAAACAAGGAGGAATCATACATGGTGAAACTGATCGCCGCCGACATGGACGGAACGCTGCTCAACAGCCAAAAAGAACTTTCCCCCAGGCTGTTTCCGCTGCTTGCGAAGTTACAGGAGCAGCAGGTAAAGTTCGCTGTCGCCAGCGGCCGCCAGTATTACACCTTGCTTGAGCAATTCCGTCCCCGGCAGGACGAGACGATTTTTATCAGCGAAAACGGCGCTATGGTGATGGAACATGGCGTCAGCTTATATGTGGACCGGATTGCACCGGAGACGGTGAGCCGGTATTTGCAGAAGATTAAAGAGATCGAGGGAACCTACCCTGTGCTGTGCGGTGTTAAATCTGCCTATTATGAGGATGACGATCCGGTCTTTCTGGATAACTTTAAGGCTTATTATCTCCGGGCGGAGAAGCTTTCTGATATTACCGAGGCCCTGCGCCAGGATACGATTTTTAAAATCGCCGTTTTCGACCGAAAGGGCGCGGAGCAAAACAGCTATCAGGTTCTTCTGCCGGTGGATGAGGGGTTGGAGGTTATCCTGTCCGGCCAGTCGTGGGTGGATCTGATGAATCCCGGCGTCAATAAGGGGAGGGGACTTTCGCTTATCCAGAAAGCCTACGGCATCTCCCCGGAGGAGACTATGGCGTTTGGCGATTATTTAAACGACAGTGAAATGATGAAGTACTGTGCCTACAGCTACGCGATGGAAAACGCCCATCCCAAACTGAAAGAGCTTTGCCGGTATCAGGCGAAATCCAACGACGAGGACGGCGTGGCGGAAGCGATCATGGAGCATTTTGGCCTGTCGGACCGTTAGGGGAGAGGATCATGGGAAAAGAACTAAAGACAAACGCCATGCGTATGTTGGAAAAATTAAAGATCCCCTTTACCATCAACACCTATGAATGCGAGGAATTTGTGGACGGCATCTCCATCGCCGAAAAGCTGGGACAGCCGCCGGAGCAATCCTTTAAAACCCTGGTAGCTCAGGGGAAGAGCGGCGGTTATTTTGTGTTTGTCCTCCCGGTGGCGCAGGAGCTGGATTTAAAAAAGGCGGCCGCCAGTGTGGGAGAAAAATCCGTGGCTTTAATCCATGTGAAGGATATTAACCGGGTGACAGGATATATCCGCGGGGGCTGTACGCCCATTGGGATGAAAAAGGCTTATCCCACCGTGGTGGACCAAACAGCCGCCCGGTTTGATACGATCATCATCAGCGGCGGGCGGATCGGCGCCCAGATTTTATTGGCCCCCGATGACCTGTTAAGAGCGGTAGGCGGCAAGTATGCGGACCTGCTGCTTTTACAAGCGTAAATCCTTTCAGAAAAAACAGCCCCCGTTCCGGAAAACATTCCGGAACGGGGGCTTCCTGTCTATATAGGGAAAATCTTATTTAATATATTTTTCCGCAAAGGCCTTGATGCTCGCCTCGTCTTTGCGGTCGAACGAATCGTCGCCGCAGTCTTTAAGCTCCCAGCTTTCCAGGTGAACGGCGCTGCTGTTGGGCTGCACAGTCTTGCATTCGCCCAGCGCTTCCAGCTCTAAGAACAAATTGTTGGTGTAGCTTTCCAAAGAGCAGCCGTGATCGGGATACTGGCCGTCCATTTTATGCTCAAACCGTTTGATGAACAGCTGGCCCCGGTTGTGATAAGCGGCGTAGCCGTCCTCTGCATTCAGGCCGATTTTAATGGGAACCTGCGCGTTTTCATCCTGCTTCATGGTGGTGAACTCTTTGCCCCAGAACAGGCGGTCGTCCGACATGTCGGTGTAGGACCACAAAATCAGCTTCCGGTTGGACAAAAGCCCGGTGTCCCGCTGAGGCTGGGGAATAATCTCCACACCGCCGGGAGCCATCACGCTCAGCGCCCAGGCGCCGAAGGTCTTGGGGCTGTCGGTGATGTTGATGACATCGTGAGAAACGGTGACCAGCGCTTTGTCCGGCTCCATCTCCACCTTAACGATCTTCTGGATGCCGTTTTCCACCTCAGGGACGGAATGGAGGATCACACCTTTGGGGGTGCACTCCACGTCTACCGGGGCGTTGTCAGGATAGGTGGTCTCGGGGGCGGATTCCTCCGAAGCCCACAGGCGGTGTCCACCGTACAGATAATAAACAGAGCCTTTTCCGTAGTAGTTGTCCATCGCCTCGCCTGCGGTGATATGCACCCGGTTTAAGTCCTCAAAAAAGACGTTTTCCTTGCCGTTTAAGGCAAAATAGACCACCCGGGGGCCTACGTCCACCGTAACGATCAAAGAGCAGATGCCGTTATCCAGTTTAATGCATTTGCCGTAGTTTTGGTACTCGATTTTGGTAATCTCCACTTGGCTCATTTTGATTCCTCCGTTAAAAATCAGCAAAGGCCGCTGACGCTTAGTTTGTATGACATCCCGATTATAGCAGATTTTTATATCCTCTGCAATCTCCTCGATAAAATTTTATTTTTCCTATTTGGGCGTCGCTTATGCTGTGGATTGACCGTCGGAGGAATGTCCTTTGTGGCGGTGTTTACCGGATTACTCGGTTTCGATAACGGCGGGGGTAGTGTAATCTAAGCCGCTGGGGCCGCGGTTTGCAAGGAACAGGGCGTATAAATCCGTAGCGCGGCAGTCGATCTCCATCAGGCGGCCTCCCGCCTTTAAAAGCTTGGCATAAGAGGTGCCGTAAGGGACTGTAGCGGTGTCCTGCATCCGTTTTAAAATCTCCATGCCCCGGCGGTTCATCCCCAGCACCCGCAGGCAGGAAGGGGGGAGCAGGGCGTCCTGCGCGTTTATATTCAGTAACGAACACATGGCGATCCGCCGGATGCGGGAGAGGGGGTGCCGCTTGGAGCGGGAGGCCCGCAGGAATTCATCCAGGCTTTTCGCCCAGCGGGCGTTTTGGTATAAACGGTTTTCAAGCCCGTCCTTTACGTCGGGCAGCTGTGATAACTCCTCTTTGCTTTTGATGCGCAGGGAATACAGTATAGCAGCTTCCAAAGAGGCGTAATCCACCTGGTACTGGTCCTCCCGAAAGGCTTCCTGATAGACGGGAACGGCGTCCTCCGGCACGCAGGCCAAAAACTCCGCCCGCCGCCCCTGGCGGAGCAGTTCCCGCAGATAGGTGGCGCTGGCAAAACCGTCCTTTGTCCGGGTGGAATCGTGGCCCGCCCCCCGGCGGCGTACTGTCTGAGGGGTGATAGGGGAGTTTAGGCGGTGCAGGGCTTTTAGGTATTCCACCCCCAGGGTGTTGTTGGGGGTGCAAAGAACCCTCCCGGCTTCGGGGCCCAGTTTGTTTTCAATGAGCGCCTGCCGGGCGGCGCCGTGGTTTTCCCCCTGCTTGATCCGGCGGCGCATCTCCTCGGAGCTGTCGAGAAGCTCGCAGATGCGGGCCACCTCCATCAGTTCCTCAATGCTGCCGCTTTCGCTTCCAAAGTGGAGGATGTCCACACATCCCATGCTTTCAAAAGCCTGGGCCGCGCCGGTGGCAAACCGCTCCGCCGAGGAGAGGGAGTAGGCGGTGGGAAGCTCGATCACAAGGTCGCAGCCGCAGCGCAAAGCGGCCTTGACCCGCACCCACTTGGAAAAGCAGGCGATATCCCCCCGCTGTAAAAAGCTCCCGCTCATCACGGCGGCCACATGGGTGGCTCCGGCCTCCCGGGCTTTTTGGATCTGATACTGGTGCCCGTTGTGAAAGGGGTTGTATTCGCAGATGATCCCGCAGATTTTCATGATGGCCGCTCCTTTCAAGGCGCCTGTGGAAAAAAATAAAGGGAGCACCAAGCAAGTTTTACAGAGCTCCCCCTTGAATTTTCATGCAAAATCGTCTACACTATAAATAATAGACTGAAAAAAGGAAACCGATACTAATTTTATTGTATCATTTCCCTTGGGGAAGTCAATGTTTTTTCGGCTGTACGAAAAAGCAGAAAATAAGGCGCCGGTTGTTTGACAGAATCGAAAGCCGGGCAGTTGAAAGGGGTACAAACACGGATGAAAGTTTTGGTTATCAACGCGGGAAGCTCTTCTTTAAAATATCAGCTGATTGATATGCGGGATGAAAGCGTCATCGCCAAAGGCGTATGCGAGCGCATCGGAAACGGCGGAAAGATCACTCACAAGCTGGCCGACGGCCGCAAATATGAGGAAGAGGTGGATTTCCCCACCCATACCGAGGCGTTTGAAAAACTGGTGGAGGTTATGTCTACCGGCGATTACGCGGCGGTCAGCGGCATGGATGAAATCAGCGCCATCGGCCACCGGATCGTCCAGGGAGCGGAGTATTTTACCGAAAGCGTTTTGGTGACCGAGGAAGTTTTAAAAACCATCGAGAGCATCGCTGAATTAGCGCCTTTGCACAATCCTGCTCATATCCGCGCTATTCGGGCATGTCAGAAGGTGTTCGGGCCGGACGTCCCCGAAGTAGTTGTATTCGACACGGCGTTTCATCAGACCATGCCGCCCAAGGCCTACATGTTCGGTTTGCCTTATGAGTATTATGAAAAATACAATGTCCGTAAATACGGCTTCCACGGCACCTCTCACCGGTTTGTCAGCGCCCGTCTGGGTGAGCTGGTAGGACGCAATATCAAGGACATGAAGATTGTCACCTGCCATTTGGGCAATGGATCTTCTATTTGTGCGGTTAACAGAGGGCACTCTGTCGATACTTCCATGGGCTTTACTCCTTTGGACGGCCTGATGATGGGTACCCGCAGCGGCAGCGTGGACCCTTCCGCTATCCTGTATATCATGGAAAAGGAGGGTCTTTCTCCCAAAGAGATGAGCGATATCCTCAATAAAAAATCCGGAAACCTGGGAATTTCCCGCATTTCCAGCGACGACCGCGACCTGCGGAAAGCGGCGGCGGAAGGCAATCCCATGGCGAATCTGGCGGGAGAGATGTTCCGCTATCAGATCAAACGGTATATCGGCGCTTACGCCGCCGCGATGGGCGGTTTGGACGCGCTGGTGTTTACCGGCGGCATCGGCGAAAACTCCTATTCCCTGCGGGAAGAGGTCTGCGACCATATGGAGTTTTTGGGCATCGAATTCGACAAGGAGAAAAACGACGGGGTAAAGGGCAAGGAGTTAGAGATCTCCAAGCCTACCTCCAAGGTCAAGGTGTGGATTATTCCCACTAACGAGGAACTGCTGATCGCCCGGGATACGATGGCGATTTATAAACGGATTCAGTAAACGAGTAAAAAGCGCCATTCAACCGGATGGCGCTTTTTTAAAAATTATCGACGAAAAATGGGGGAGTATTGGATGACAAAACAGGAGCTGATCCGGCAGTTTAACGAACTGGGGATCGAAGACATGGGAGAAGTCACCGAGCTTTATGAGCTCAAAGGCGACTTTATCAATCTGGAATATACGCTGCCCAGCGGCCAAAAGATCAAGCTGTGGGACGATAACAAGACCTATTACGGCGCGGAAATCTGCCGGAAAAACAGCGGTACCTGTTATGGTTTGACGGCGGGGGACGGGTATCTGCTGGTCTGTGAGTACGGAAACGGCGGCTCCGGCGCGCAGATCGTCCTGCTCAAACGGCTGTGAGAGAAAAGTGCAGGCCAAGATGGGCGGCGTGCAAGTGTTTTTTGTAAGTCAATCGGGCAAAACGAATGTTTTTGATAGGAGATTAAAAAAACACGTTTTTGTGCTCTTTGAGCACAAAATGCAGGCCAAGATGGGCGGCGTGCAAGTGTTTTTTGTAAGTCAATCGGGCAAAACGAATGTTTTGCCCGATTGACTTTTTGCACCTATCCCACCTTTTTGTCATAGGATATTTAAAGCGGATTTCAGCGCAAAACACCTCATTGTGTACAAGTTATTTAGAAGCAATTAGATAAAATTTGTAACTATTTTTTTGCAGGATTTTGCCTTCATACTTGCAAAACCGGGAAAAATATAGTACAATGGTTTTACTGTCGAAAAAGCGGGAAGCCCCTTTTTCAGAAGAAATACATAAGATTTTCGGAGGTAGTCATGACTTCTATAAAAGAACTCTCGAAACAGCAATTGGAAGAAATGCACGAACAACTGAAAGAGCAATACAACGAATTTCAGGCCAGAGGGCTTAAGCTGGATATGTCCCGGGGAAAACCGGGTGCGGAACAGCTGAATCTTTCCAACGGCATGATGGATGTTTTAAAAGCCGACGGGGATTTTTGCACCGAAAACGGCATAGATGTGCGCAATTACGGCCTGTTGGAGGGCATCCCGGAAGCGCGCCGGGCTTACGCGGAACTGTTAAATGTCTCTCCGGAGGAGATTTTGATCGGCGGGAATTCCAGCCTGAACATGATGTACGACACAGTGCAGAGAGCCATGCAGTTTGGCGTGTACGGCTCCGAGAAGCCCTGGAACCAGTGCGGAAAGATCAAATTTTTGTGTCCTGCCCCCGGATATGACCGGCATTTTGCCATCTGCGAGCTGTTCGGCATCGAGATGGTGGTCGTTCCCATGCTGTCCGACGGCCCGGATATGGACATGGTAGAAGAATATGTGAACAACGACGCTTCAGTGAAGGGGATCTGGTGCGTGCCTTTTTACTCCAACCCGGACGGCATCACCTATTCCGACGAAGTGGTGCGCCGGTTTGCACAGTTAACACCCAAGGCGAAGGATTTCCGCATTTTCTGGGATAACGCCTACTTTATCCACCACTTAGGCCCGGATCATGACACCTTGCTCAACCTGTATGCGGAGTGCAAAAAGCTGGGCAAAGAGGATATGGTGTTCACCTTTGCTTCCACCTCCAAGATCACCTTCCCGGGTGCCGGCGTGGCGGCTTTGGCGGCCAGTGTGAACAACATCAAACAGATCACCAAGCTGTTGGGCATCCAGACCATCTGCGCGGATAAGATCAACCAGCTGCGGCATATGCGGTTTTTCCACGACGCGGCAGGCATCAAAGCGCACATGGAAAAACACGCGGCGATTATCCGTCCCAAGTTCCAGATCGTTTTGGATCATTTGAAAAACGAGTTGGCTCCGCTGGGTGTGGCCAGATGGAAAGAGCCCAAAGGCGGCTACTTTATCTCGGTGTACACCCCCGACGGCTGTGCCAAGCGCACAGTGGAGCTTTGCAAACAGGCCGGCGTGGTGCTGACTCCGGCGGGCGCCACCTATCCCTATGGGAAAGATCCTCACGACGCCAATATCCGTATCGCCCCCACCTATCCACCCAACGAGGAGCTGGAGCTGGCGATGGAGCTGTTCTGCATCTGTGTTAAACTCGCCGCAGTGGAAAAGCTGCTGGCAGCATAAAGAACCGCATCCAATCTAATCAGACAATAGAAAATGATTGATAAAAAATCCTATGCCGTATTGCATAGGATTTTTTGTTTGCAGTTTTTAACTCTAAACTCCCCTTCATTCAAAGGGGAGTGATCGGGGAATGCCGGACAAGGCTTTATCCTGGAAAACGCCGTTATCCCTGCGTTTTTGGCACGCTATAAGGGGCCGGAGCGCCGGGTAGGGCGATTCCCTCTTTATCAAACCGAGCCTTGACCTGTTCGTTTAGATCATATTTTAAATCTCCATACTGCTCCTTGGGAACCCATACCTTTACTTCGATGGACAACGCGTTTAAAGCATTGACAGGCTGGTCGCCGGCGCGGATTAAGGGGGCGGGCTGAGAAAGCGCATGGGGATTTTCCGCAACGGCCTGTTCAATAATGGCCTTTGCTTTTTCAAAGTCCGCGTGGCAGCTGATGGAAAAGGTCATATCCAAACGGCGGTTGGCCTCGGAGGAATAGTTGATAATGGTGGCGTTGGCCACCTGGCCGTTGGGGATATAAACGCCTTTGTTGTCCGAGGTGTTTAAGCGGGTGTACAGGATGTTGATGCTTTTTACCGTGCCTTCTACCCCCTCCAGGGAAATATAGTCGCCAACGCCGAAGGGATGGGAGAATAAGACCAAAAAGCCGCCGGCCAGATTTGCCAGACTGTCCTTGACCGCCAGGGAGATAGCTAAGCCCACCGCGCCGAAGATGGTCACCAAAGAAGCGGCGGGGACGCCGATGGTTGTCAATCCGATAAAAGCTACCACTGCATACAGGGTGATCTTAATGAGAGAGAGAAAAAAGCTGTGGTAGGTGGGATCCAGCTTCCCGCGCAGTAAAGCTTTTTTAATCAGCTTCATCAGCAGTTTGACCAAAAGAAGACCGACAGCGACCAGGATTACGGCGAACAAAAGCTTGGGCCATAGTTCGTTGAGCATATTAAACAGGTTTTCCATACTAAAATTGCCAGACATAATGATTTCTCCTTTCCGCTATTTCCGTTCCCGTTCCTGCTGGCAGGCGTGCAGGTACTGGGAAGGGGAGACTCCCTTTAGTTTCCGGAACACCCGGGAAAAATACAAAGCGTCGGTGTAGCCAACCGAACTGGCCACCTGATTGATAGAAAGCTTGCCCTTCCTAAGCAGGCTGCAAGCCTCGTTGATCCGGTAGTTGGAAAGGTATTCGTTGGGAGAAAGGCCGGTGTTTTCCCGAAAAATCCGGTAAAGGTGGCTGCGGCTGATCCCCACATATTGGGCAATGTCCTCCACGCTGATGTTATCGGAGTAGTTATACTGGATATACCGCATCCCGCCTTCCAGATAACTGCTGTAATGGCGCTGGATCACCGGGTGGGAGGACTCCCGAATCTGGATAAGCTCCGCGAGAAACAGGTATAAGCTTCCCGCCATCTGACAGTCGTTTAAGGGCTGGCCGCCGCTGTGCTGATAAATATCCAGCAAAAGCTGCTTTAAGCGTTCGTCCTTTTTATGATGGAGCACCGGCGTTTGCTTGGAAAAATCCGTCAATTCCATCAGCCGCTTGGCCTCGGTGCCGTTAAATCCCACCCAGAAGTATTCCCAGGGCTGCTCATCATCCGCAATATAGGACGCGATCTGTCCGGGAAAGATGCAGAACAGATCCCCTTCGCCCAGCAGATAGGGGGTGTCTCCACAGGTAAAACGGCCCTTTCCCGACTCGATGTAGTGGATTAAATAGTGATCCCGGACAGCGGGACCCCAGGAGTTTTCCCTTTCACATTTTTGATAGCCTGTGTTGTATACCGTCAGGCTTAGGTTTTCCCGGAGAGTGTTTTTGTATGAATGTTTAAAAGTGAGAGGCTCCAATGTTTCATCCAACTCCTTTCTGGCAGCGGTTTTGCTGCCGCGGGGCATCCTTCCATTATTATACGAAAATTTCCGAAGAAATGCAACAATAATCCATGAATATGAGTTATTAAAAAGTTGAAAATCCATCGGCTATCGTGTAAACTGAAAAGAAAAGGACACATATTGTTTGTTGGATAGGAGATGAAGGGCAATGGATTGCAAAGGTCTTATGCAGGCAATCAAAAACGGAAAGTATGACGGGGCGTTTTCCCGCCTTTACGGACAGGACAGGGTGGAGGAACAGCGCCTTCGTTACAGCACCGCGGTAGAAGAGTTTACAGCGCTTTACGGCGATGCTAAGGAGGTATTTTTGTTTTCCGCTCCCGGCCGGACGGAGATCGGCGGCAACCATACCGATCATAATCATGGCCGCGTTGTAGCCGGCAGCGTTAACTTGGACGTTATCGCTGTGGCCGCCCCGGTGGAGGGAACCCTTGTGCACGTTAAGTCCCAAGGCTTTCCCGAGGATATGGTGGACATCTCCTATCTGGTTAAGGATGTGGCCGAGATCAACAGCTCGGCGGCTCTGATTAGAGGGGTGGCGGCCGGCTTTGAGGATGCAGGCTATAAGATCGGCGGCTTTAATGCTTACACTACCTCCAATGTGCTCAAAGGCTCCGGCCTTTCTTCTTCCGCCGCCTTTGAGGTGCTGCTGGGGACCATCTTCAGCCACCTGTACAACAGGGGAAGCGTGTCCCCCGTCAAGGTCGCCCAGATCGCCCAGTTTGCTGAGAACATGTTTTTCGGCAAGCCCAGCGGCTTAATGGACCAGATGGCTTCCAGCGTGGGCGGCATCATCACCATTGACTTTCGGGATACCGAAAAACCGGAGATCAAAGAGATTCACTACGATTTTGAGAAAAGCGGTTACCGGCTGTGCATCGTAGACGTGGGAGGCGACCATGCGGACCTGACCCACGAATACGCCGCCATCCCCGGGGAGATGCGGGAAGTGGCGGAGCTTCTTAGTTGCGAATACCTGCGGGAGACCAGCCTGGAGGCCCTTTTGGAAAAACTGCCTGAGATCCGGGAAAAAGTAGGCGACCGCGCCGCGCTGCGGGCTATGCACTTTTTTATGGAAAACAACCGGGTCGGCCATATGGTGGACGCCCTTGAGAAAGGGGATTTCTCCGCTTTCTTATCGATCATCAACGAGTCCGGGGCGTCCTCCTATCAGTACCTGCAAAACGTGTACTGCGCCTCCAACGTGCGGGAACAGCCCATGTCGGTGGCCCTTTGCCTGGCGGATCAGCTTTTGCGGGGAAAGGGCGCCTGGCGGGTGCACGGCGGCGGCTTCGGCGGCACCATCCAGTGCTTTGTGCCTGACGATGCGGTTTCGTCCTTCCGCGCAGCTATGGAAAAGGTGTTCGGGGAGGGCAGCTGCCACATCCTGACCATCCGGCAGGACGGCGGCGTCAAGCTTTCGGCAAACGATTAGGTTTTATCGGCAAACATATAGATGAGGTGAAGATATTATGGCAGAACTCAGATGGCATCCTTTAACAAAGGATTGGGTCATGATCGCGTCCCACCGGCAGAACCGGCCCCAGATGCCCAAAGACTGGTGCCCCTTTTGTCCCGGCTCCGGCCAGGTGCCCGATCATTTTGAGGTGTTAAAATACGACAACGATTTTCCGGCCCTGTCCCAGAACCCTCCGGCTCCGGACGATGTGGCGACGGACTTTTTTAAAACCCATGAGTCCTATGGAAAATGCGAAGTGATCCTCTATTCCCCCGAGCACACCATCACCCTTCCTCAGCTGTCGGTTCCCCATATCACCAAACTGGTGGATCTTTGGTGCGAGCGGTTTGAGGCTATGGCGGGCGACCCCAAGATCAAATATGTGTTTATCTTTGAAAACCGGGGAGACGTGGTGGGGGTTACCATGCCCCATCCTCACGGACAGATCTACGGTTATCCCTTTGTCCCCAAAAAGATCCAGCTGGAACTTGCCTCGGCCAAGGAGTTTTATGAGGACAACGGCGAGTGCATCTTCTGCCGGATGAAGAAAGAGGAAGAAGATTTCGGCAAGCGGGTCATCTTTAAAAACGAGCATTTTACTGTGTTTTTGCCCTTCTTTACCGAGTACCCTTACGGCGTGTATATCATCAGCAACGCCCACAAGCAGAATATCTGCGAGTTTACCCAAGAAGAGCGGGTGGCTTTAGCGTCTACCCTGAAACAAACAGCGGGTATGCTGGACAGTCTGTTTGGCTATCCTTTCCCGTATATGATGTGTATGCACAACGCGCCGGTCAATTATGAGGGCGAGGGCGACCCCAAGGAGATTTATCATTTCCACATCGAATTTTTCCCGCCCATGCGCAGTGCAGACAAGCAGAAGTTTAACGCCTCCAGCGAGACGGGGGTGTGGGCCCACTGCAATCCCACCTGCCCGGAGGAAAAGGCGGAGGAGCTCAGGGCGGCTCACCGGCGTTTTTGCGAGCAGAATCCCGACGTGGAATAAACGCTCGGTTACAGAAAGATATCCTGGAGCCTTACTTACATAACGGTACTTTGCGGCGGCGCGGTAAACGCGCCGCTTTTGTGTTGAAAAGCGGGCGGGAATAACCTATTATAAATGGTTAACAATATTTTTATATCTGCCGGCGTCCAAAGAGAATGGAAATATTTCGGTAAAAAAATTGGCATATGAATTGCAAAAAGAGAAAAAAACATGTATAATAGATAAAGTTATAGAAAAATTGTTAATACAAGATAACAACAAAATTTTTCCAATAGATAGGAGCATCGTGTATGGATTGGGATAATCTGTCTTTGGTGATCGTCGGCTTAGTAGTCGTATTTGTGGTTTTGATCCTTTTGATCGTTTTAGTGTGGGTGTTCGGCAAAGTTATGGTGGCAGCCTCCAACACAAGAAGGGGGCAGGAGTCCTCTTCCGATGACGTGAGCAACGCACAGGCAAATAAACCGGCTTCGGCGGCTAAGGCGGCTAAAGACAATGCCCCTCGTCCTGCGGCAAGCGCAGCCGCTCCCGCGGTGGAGCAGGGGATCAGCGGCGAGGTAGTCGCCGCTATCAGCGCCGCGATTATGATGCTTTCGGAGGAATCCGGAAAAACCTATGCGGTGCGCAGCATCCGCCGGACAAAAGAGGCCCGTCCCGCATGGGCGATGGCCGGTATTCTGGAGAATACAAAGCCCTTTTAGCGGCTTTTTCCTTTAGCAAAACACAGGGGAAGGATGGAAACCCATGTTTGATATTATCAAAGAAACGATTATTGGTCTAGTTAATGACAGCGGCTTTATGGGGCTTGCGTGGGGCAATATATTGATGATTCTGGTGGGCTGTGTGCTTTTGTACTTGGCCATTGCCAAAAAATTTGAGCCCCTTTTGCTGGTGTCTATTGCTTTCGGCGTCATTATCACCAATCTGCCGGAAGCGGGATTGTTCCACATGAACTTTTATACCGAGTCGACCATTGACTATGGACGGGTCTTACAGGAAGGCGGCCTATTGGATATTTTGTATCTAGGCGTCAAGCTGGGTGTTTATCCGCCGCTTATTTTCCTTGGCATCGGCTGTATGACGGACTTTGGCCCGCTTATCGCCAATCCGAAAAGCTTTTTGCTGGGGGCGGCGGCTCAAGCGGGGATTTTCGTCACCTTCTTGGGTGCATTGTTTATAGGCGACCTTGGCATTCAGGGATTGTCGTTCACGCCTCAGGATGCGGGCGCTATCTCTATTATCGGCGGCGCGGACGGCCCTACGGCTATTTATGTGGCCAAGACATTGGCGCCGGATAAACTGGGATCTATCGCTATTGCGGCCTATTCCTATATGGCACTGGTACCGGTAATCCAGCCGCCGATCATGAAGCTTTTGACCACCAAAAAAGAGCGTGCCGTGGTGATGGAGCAGCTTCGTCCGGTTTCTAAAACCGAAAAGATTGTCTTCCCCATCATGGTGACGCTGGTTGTCTCCCTGATCGTCCCCTCCGCGGCGCCGCTGATGGCGATGCTGATGTTGGGCAACCTGATGCGGGAAAGCGGTGTGGTAGACCGTCTGGTCAAGACTGCGCAAAACGAGCTGATGAATATTATCACCATCTTCCTGGGCGTCACGGTAGGCGCTACCGCTACGGCGGAATATTTCCTCAACCCCCAGACTCTTGCTATTCTTGTGCTGGGCCTGTTTGCCTTTGCGGTGGGCACCGCCGCCGGCGTTTTGCTGGGCAAGCTGATGTGCTTTGTCACCAAGGGCAAGGTAAACCCCCTGATCGGTTCGGCCGGCGTGTCGGCGGTGCCGATGGCGGCCCGTGTGTCCCAGAAGGTAGGACAGCAGGCGAATCCCTCCAATTACCTTTTGATGCACGCTATGGGGCCAAACGTTTCGGGCGTCATCGGTTCCGCTGTTGCGGCGGGCGTGCTGTTAAGCGTTTTGGGATAACGCTTCTGGAGCCGGTCGGCCTTAGGGGATAAGACGCATCTTTGTGCTGTATAAAAGTTTCGACAGTCTGAAAGCAGCCCTAAATGGGCTGCTTTTTTGCAGCTGCCCGAGGAACATGATAAGAGATGATTGAATATCCTAAAGGGTTATGGTATACTATTTTAGTAGTTTGCTACCTTCAGAATAGAACGGCCTGCGCAGGCGGAAAGGAATCGATTATGGCTTTGTTTGTCCCTGATATCATGATTACCTCCGTGACGGATATCACAGCCGATTTTCTGCGCAGTTATGGCATCAAAGGCCTGGTGCTGGATGTGGACAATACCCTGACGACCCACGGAAACCCGACGCCTGCCCCCGGTGTCTTGGAGTGGCTGGACGGGATGAAGCAGGCGGGATTTCAGCTGACGATCGTCTCCAACAACACCCATCAGCGGGTGGAGCCTTTTGCCAACATGCTGGGCCTTTCCTTTATCTCTATGGGCTGCAAGCCGCTGACCTTCGGCATGACCAAGGCCTGCAAGCGGTTCGGCTGCCGGCCAAAGGAGATCGCGGTGGTAGGGGATCAGATTTTTACCGATATCCTGGGCGGCAACTTAAAGGGGATGCTGACGATTTTAGTAACCCCCTTAGCGCCGGAGCATGGCCGCTTTTTTCAGTTAAAACGCAGGTTGGAAGGGCCTTTTATCCGAAAATACCAAAAGCGAAAAGGAGGATCTTAATGGGCGCATTGTTTGGCCCGGCGGGAAACGCCCAGAGTTTCCACGACCGGGGCTATAAGACCAACTTGGATATCCCCGGCTATGTGAAGTCCTTTGGCTTGACGGCCTATGAATATCAGTGCGGCAGGGGTGTGAAGATATCGCAGGAATCCGCGGCAAAGCTGGGGGCTGCGGCCGGGGCGGAAGGGATTTCCCTTTCCCTCCACGCTCCTTATTATATTTCTCTTTCCAGTGTGGAAGAGGAAAAGCGGGACAACAGCATCAACTATATCCTGCAAAGCGCCAGGGCTGCCCATGCTATGGGGGCCAAGCGCATCGTCGTTCACAGCGGCTCCTGCGGGAAGCTCAGCCGGGAAGAGGCTTTGGAGCTTGCGAAGGGCACCCTTAAAAAGTGTGTGACCGCTCTGGAGGAGGAAGGCTTGGCTGATAAAGTTATCCTCTGCCCCGAGACTATGGGAAAGGTCAATCAGCTGGGGGATTTAAACGAAGTGATGGAGCTTTGCCAGGTGGACGAGCGGTTCCTCCCCTGTATTGATTTTGGCCACCTGAATGCCCGCACCTTTGGCGGCATCAAGGGGAAAGAGGAGTACCGGCAGATTTTAGATACCATGGAAAACAGGCTGGGCGCCGACCGGGCGAAAAGGTTTCACTCCCATTTCAGCAAGATCCAGTACACCGACAAAGGCGGGGAAAAGATGCACCTGACCTTTGAGGACACGGTTTACGGCCCGGAGTTTGAGCCGCTGGCCGAGCTGATCGCCAAGCGTGGCTGGTCGCCGGTGTTTATCTGCGAGTCCGCCGGGACCCAGGCGGAGGACGCCGCCGCTATGATGCAGATGTACCAGGGATATCTGGACAAATAAAGGACAAGCAGGGAAAGGACTGTCAAGCAATGATGAAAAAACAAGTACTGGTGATCCACGGGCCCAACATCAACCTGATCGGCGAACGGGAGACCGGCATTTACGGCAAAGAGAGCTTTGAGAGCATCAACAAGCAGATCATCTCCTGGGCGGACGAGCTGGGCCTTAGCTGCTCGATTTTCCAGTCCAACCATGAAGGAGATATTGTGGATAAGCTCCACCAGGCGAAAACGGAGTTCGACGGCATTGTGATTAACGCCGGGGCGTTTACCCATTACAGCTATGCCATTAGGGACGCCATTGCCGCTATTAAAAAGCCCACGGTGGAGGTGCATTTTTCCAACATCTACAGCCGGGAGGAATTCCGGCACACCTCGGTTTTGGCGCCGGTGTGCGCCGGACAGATTGCCGGTTTTGGAAAATACAGCTATATGCTGGCGCTGTGCGGCATTAAACCGATGATTTAAAAGAGGTGCTTTTGATGAAGCCGTTAGCAGAATTTATGGAGCGCCTTCCCGAGGGCTTGGACGCCGCGCTGATCCTTTCCCCGGAAAACCGGCGGTATTTAACCGGCTTTGCCTCCTCGGCGGGGACGGTGATCTGTACCAGGGAAGCCTCTTACTTTCTAATCGATTTCCGCTATTATGAGAAGGCCAAAAGGGAAGTGTCCGGCTGCGAAGTCCTGCTTTTGCAGGATTACAGGGGCCAGATTGAGGAGATTTTTAACCGGCATCAGGCGGTTGTGGTCGGGGTGGAAAACGCCTCTATGACGCTGGAAGAATACGACTCGTTTGTAAAGGGATTCCCCAAAAGGAGCTTTGACTCCTCCGACCGTGTGTCGGAGCTTTTGTCTTTGATGCGCAGTATAAAATCCCCGGAGGAGGTCAAGACCATCAAAGCGGCCCAGGCCATCACCGACGAGGCCTTTTCCCGGGTGTTGGAGTTTATCGCGCCGGGGAAGACCGAAAAGCAGGTGGCGGCCTATCTGGAATACCAGATGAAGCTTTTAGGCGCGGACGGCCTCGCTTTTGACACCATCGCGGTGGGCGGGGAGAATTCTTCCCTTCCGCACGGGACGCCTACCGACCGTCCTTTACAGCAGGGGGATTTTCTGACTATGGATTTCGGCGCTTCGGTGGCGGGCTATTGCAGCGATATGACCCGCACGGTGGCCATCGGCCCGGTGGACGACCTGCATAAAACCGTTTACCAAACGGTGCTGGGGGCCCAGGATAAGGCGTTTTGTGAGATCCGCCCCGGCGTTCCCGGAAAGCAGGTGGATGCCGCCGCCCGGAAATTTATCGACGATAAAGGCTTTGCCGGCTGCTTCGGCCACGGCCTGGGGCACAGCGTGGGGCTTTATATCCACGAGCCCCCTTGCTTTAACACCCGGGACGAAACGCTCTTGGAACCGGGAATGGTGATTACCGTGGAGCCGGGGATTTATCTGGAAGGCCGGTTCGGCGTCCGGATTGAAGATATGATCTTAGTGACGCCTAATGGCTATGAAAATTTGACAAAAAGTGAAAAACAACTGATAACTTTATAATTAGGGGTTGAAAAAATTCCCTTAATGCGATAAACTGTTACTGATACAAGTATATTTTGGATGTTTAACGGAGGTAACTTATGATTTCAGCTGGCGATTTTCGAAACGGCGTCACTTTTGACATGGATGGGAACGTGCTCCAGGTTGTGGAGTTCCAACATGTAAAACCCGGCAAGGGCGCGGCATTTGTCCGTACCAAGGTAAAAAACGTCATCACAGGCGCTGTGCTTGAGAAAACCTTTAGCCCCACCGAAAAGTTCCCCACCGCTTATGTCGAGCGCAAGGATATGCAGTATCTTTACAACGACGGCGACCTGTACTACTTCATGGATATGGAGAGCTACGAGCAGGAGCCTATTGACAAGAGCAAATTAAGCGACAACTTCAAGTTTGTCAAAGAGAACACCGAGGTAAAGGTTTTGTCCTATAAAGGCAATGTGTTCGGCGTGGAGCCTCCGTTCTTTGTAGAGCTGGAGATCACCGAGACCGACCCCGGCTTTAAAGGCGATACGGCAACCAACGCCACCAAACCCGCCATTCTGGAAACCGGCGCGGAGATCAAAGTCCCGCTGTTTTTGGAGCCCGGCGACCGCATCCGTGTGGACACCCGCACCGGCGAGTATATGGAGCGTGCGTAAGCTGTTATTAAGCTTATGACAACAGGAAAACATCTCTCACAGTAGTCATCCGCCGGCTTGTGAGAAGATTTGTTACACCACTTCCGGCGGGAAAGCGAGGCGTACAATGGAAATCATGGAGAGAGTAGCCTATTTAAAAGGTTTGATGGACGGTCTTGACATCGATAAGGAGAGCAAAGAGGGCAAAGTATTTGCCGCCATCATCGACGTGCTGGATGAAATGGCCCTTTCTGTCAGCGATCTTAAAGAGTCTCAGGACGAGATGGAAGAGCTGGTGGACATCATCGACGAGGATCTGGGCCAGGTGGAAGAGCTTATTTATGGCGACGATGACGACGACTGCTGCTGCGATGACGACAGCTATTATGAGGTTGTTTGCCCCACCTGCGGCGACACTATCTGCTTAGACGAGGATATGCTCGCCAAAGAGGAGATCGAGTGCCCCAACTGCGGCGAAAAGCTGGAGTTTGATCTGGATGACTGCGATTGCGACGACTGCTGCGACTGCGGCGATCATGAGGATCACAAAGAATAACGCAGGTTCCGAACTGTTCACAAGTTTATATTGGTAAAATTAAAAGTCTGTTTCAGGGCGGAGTGAAAGTCTCCACCGGCGGTAATGCCTGGCGTTTTCGCGCAGGTTAGTCCGCGAGCTGGTTTTCAGCTGATTTTGGTGCGATTCCAAAACCGACGGTTAAAGTCCGGATGAAAGAAACGGGATTGTCTTTA
This sequence comes from uncultured Clostridia bacterium, assembly GCA_944386475.1. GTDB lineage: Bacteria > Bacillota > Clostridia > Oscillospirales > Ruminococcaceae > Metaruminococcus. Next base: position 22,656 of record CALXBH010000016.1, read on the forward strand.
GATGACCGCGCCCTCAGAAGGATTTTCTGGGGGCGTTTTGTTGTTTGAGACGAGCGTGACCCCCAAGGCAGGCCTCTAATTTTAAATATTTAAAATTTTGGAGGTAGTATCTATGAAAATCAGTACGAGGAAATTAGTGGTGCTGGCGATGCTGACAGCGCTGGCTGTTGTGTTGGTGGCGCTGGTGCATTTTCCTATCTTCCCGGTGGCTCCCTTTTTGGAGTATGACCCGGCGGATATCCCCATCTTTGTGGGGACGTTTTTGTTCGGGCCCTATGCGGGGCTTGTGCTCACGGCGGTGGTATCCGTTATTCAGGGCGTTACCGTTTCCGCCAGTGGCCAATGGATCGGGATCCTCATGCACTTTTTTGCCACGGGGTCGTTTGTGGTAACGGCAGGGTTTATTTACAAAAACAAAAAGACCAAAACCCGGGCGATTATTGCGCTCATTTGCGGGGTTTTGGCGATGACTGTGTCTATGGTGCTTTGGAACGCTTTGTTTACTCCTATCTATATGGGAGTTCCCCGTTCTGCCGTGATGGATCTTATGCTGCCGGCGATTATTCCCTTTAACCTGATTAAGGCGGGCGTCAACGCGATTGTGGCGTTTATCGTCTACAAAGCGGTCAGCCGCCTGGTAAAAGGGCGTTTTTTGGCGCAAGAGGGCTAAACCGGTTGACTTTTTACAAAACTCGTGTATAATTACATATGATAAAACCTTATCAAGAGCGGCGGAGGAATCAGGTCCTATGATGCCCGGCAACCTGCCTTTCGGCAAGGTGCTAAATCCTGCGGTTTTTACCGGAAGATGAGGAACAGCGGCCATGAACCTCAGCGCCCGGCAATCTGCCGGGCGCTTTTTTATTCCGGCAAGAGTATTTTTTGGCTTGTAGAAAGGAAGTTATCAATGGCAAAATATTTGTTTACATCCGAATCTGTCACCGAGGGACATCCCGATAAGATCTGCGACCAGATTTCCGATGCGGTGCTGGATGCTATTTTGGAAAACGACCCCGACGCCCGGGTGGCTTGCGAAACGGTTACCACCACGGGAATGATTATGGTCATGGGGGAAATCTCCACCAGCAGCTATGTGGATATCCCCAAAATCGCCCGCAATGTGGTGCTGGATATCGGCTATGACCGGGCAAAGTACGGCTTTGACGGCCACACCTGCTCGGTGCTCACCTCCATTGACGAGCAGTCGGGGGATATCGCCATGGGCGTTAACCAGGCGTACGAGGTCAAAACAGGGGAGGACTCTGCCGCATCTGAGACGGGTGCCGGCGACCAGGGAATGATGTTTGGCTTTGCCTGCGATGAAACCCCCGAGCTGATGCCTTTGCCCATCTCTTTGGCACACAAGCTGGCATTCAAGCTTACAGCTGTCCGCAAAGAGGGCGTTTTGGGTTATCTGCGGCCGGACGGAAAAACCCAGGTAACAGTGGAATACGACGACGGTAAGCCCGTCCGGGTGGATACTGTGGTGGTATCCAGCCAGCATAACCCGGAACTCCCCCTGTCCCAGATCCGGGAGGATATCCTTACCCATGTGATTAAAACTACGATTCCGGAAAACTTACTGGATGCGGACACCAAGGTGTTTATCAATCCCACGGGGCGCTTTGTCATCGGCGGCCCTCAGGGGGACAGCGGCCTGACCGGCCGTAAGATCATCGTGGATACCTACGGTGGGTAT
>CALXBH010000017.1 GCA_944386475.1 uncultured Clostridia bacterium
TGCTCATCGGCCTTGACAAAATTCTTCGGGGCGGGCGGCCGTATCTGCTGATTATAATCACTTTTTTAAGCGCGTGCAGCGGGTTTTACTTTTTTTACATGATGACCATCTTCCTTGTCATCTACGGGCTGTTTCGGTTTTTTGACCTTTATGGAGACAGGAAGAAAAAGGTGAGCTTGTTTTTTGGCGTGTTTTCAAAGTCGGCGGGCTTTTATCTGATTGGCATCCTGCTTTCCTGTGTGATCTTTTTGCCGGAGATCGTCTGCTTTTTGGAGAGCAGCCGGATGGACTCCGGCTATGTGGCGAATCTTCTTTCCTACAGCAATGACACCTATCCCCGCTGGCTTTTAGGGACCATCAGCGCGCCGGGGAGCTGGCAGTACCCGGCTTTGGCGCCGCTGTGCTTTTTGTCGGTGATCCTGTTGTTTTTGCAGCGCCGGAACTACCGCTCCTTAAAATGGGGATTTTTGCTGCTGACGGTGTTTTTTCTGGTGCCGTTTTTCGGGTATCTGTTTAACGGCTTCGGCTACGTCATCAACCGCTGGTCGTTTGCTTACGCCATGCTGGCGGGGTATATTCTGGCGACGGTGTTCCCGAAATTTAGAAAGCTCTCCGGCCCGGCGGCCTGGCTGATGACAGGGGGCGTTTTGGCGTATGGGATCGTCTGCTTTGCTTACCGGAGTTCTTTAAAACAATATTTTTATCTGGCCCTTGCCATGCTGGCGGTTACCTTGCTGGTGGTCTGCGGGTTTGCGTTTTTCCCCTGCCGGGAAAAGTGGCGGCCCTTTAAAATGCGCCTTTATAAGCCGGCGATGTTGCTGCTCACCTGCGTCTGCGTGGCGCTGAGCGGCGTCCAGCTGTATTCCCCCGACTATTACCGCTATGTAAACGACTTTATCGACCGGGGAAGTGTGATAAACACCCTGGAGGAAAATTCCGCCTTAACGGCGGCGGAGCTTGAAAACCCGGAGGGTGACTTTTACCGCATCAGCACGGCGGGGCTTTCCATCAACACGGCGAACACGCCGGTGAATTTGGACTATAACGGCACCTCCGGCTATTTCAGCCTGGTCAACCGCTATGGCTCCCAGTACCAGTTCGATCTGGAAAACATCGGGCAGCAAAGCAGCTTTATGACCATGGGCTTTAATGGAAGCGCCATTTTAAACACCTTAGCCTGCGTGCGGTACCACACGGTCAAATCGGACAACGTTTCCGACGTGCCCTACGGCTACACCCTGCTGACCACCCGGGAGCGGGAGGATGGGAAACTGGACGCGGTGTTTGAAAACCAGTGCGCTCTGCCCATCGGCTACACCTATTCTTCCTATATTACCGAGGAGGAATATGCTGCGCTGAACCCCGTGCAGAAGCAGGAGGCGATGATGCAGTCGGCGGTGGTGGAGCAGCCTGCAGAGCTTCCAAAAGGGGAGCCTTTCTACCTTTCCCAGCAGATCCCCTACACCATCACCGGGGAGCAGGATCTTCGGGTGGAGGAAGGAAAGGTGATCGCCGATAAGGGCGGGGCGACGCTGGAGATCACCTTTGACGGCCTTCCGGCCAGCGAGACCTATGTGCGGCTGATGGGGCTCACCATTGACAAAATCACCACCGGCAGTGGGGAAATCGCTATTTACGGGGAGCAGGAAAAGGATGTGGCCAAAGTCCGCTCCAAAAGGGACAACATGGCCTATGGCCGGGAAAATTACCTGGCGAATTTAGGGTACAGCGAAACGGGCCAGACCACCTGCCGGATCGTATTCCCCGCAGGCGGGGAGTACGGGTTGGAGGGAATCGAGGTCTACTGCCTGCCCATGGAGGAATATTATTCCCAGGCCTTTGAGCTGGGAAGGGAGTCTTTGACAGACGTGGTGATAGAGGATAACCAGATCTCCGGGAACATTGACCTTTCCTCCCAAAAGCTCCTTTGCATGAGCGTCCCCTACAGCGAGGGGTGGAAAGCTTGGGTGGACGGGGAGCCCGCCCAGGTGCTGCGGGTAAACGGCATGTATATGGGGCTTTTGCTCCCGGCGGGAGAGCATACGGTGACCTTTTCCTACCGCACGCCTTATCTGGCCGTAGGAGCCTTGGTATCGGCGGCGGGCGTTCTCGTACTAATCGGGGTTATCCTGTTCCGGAGTCGGAACTTCCGCCGCCGGAACAAAATAAAAAACCCGGCGGCTAAACAGCCTCCGGAAAGCGGTTGTTTTGCCCCGGACGGAAAATAGCGCAAGAGATTTTTTTCGATTTTCTGTGACAATTGCCGCCGGGTGTGCTATGATAATACACAGGAATATCCGGGGCGGCTGACGGCAAAAGCCGGCCCTTTTGACAACACAAAGAAAGGAATCGTTTTATTTATGGCGGATTTGGTTTCGTTAGGAGAACTGCTGATTGATTTTACCCCCGTGGGGACGTCCCAAAACGGGAATCCGATTTTTGAGCGCAACCCCGGCGGCGGACCGGCAAACCTGGCCTGCGCCTATGCCCGTCTGGGCGGGAACGCCGGGTTTATCGGGAAAGTGGGGGATGATAATTTCGGACGGGCCTTAAAACAGGTGCTGACGCAAAACGGCATCCAGACCGAGCATCTTGTGTTATCCCCCGACTACCAGACGACCCTGGCTTTCGTCCACCTGGACGATCAGGGGGACCGCTCCTTCAGTTTTTACCGGCGGCAGGGGGCGGACACCATGCTTTCTTTGGCCGAGGTGGACGAAAACGCCTTTGACGGCGCCAAGTTTTTCTTTTTCAGCTCGGTGCTCATGACCGGCGGGCCTTCCCGGAAGACCTCCTTTGCCCTGGCGGAGCGGGCGGCCGGTAAAGGGCTGACCGTGGTATTCGACCCCAACCTGCGGATGAACCTGTGGGACAGTGAGGAAGACGCCAAGGCCTGCTCCTTAAAGGCCATGGAATTGGCGGATATCGTCAAGATCTCGGAGGAGGAGCTTGTTTTCTTAACCGGGGAATCTAATCTGGACAAGGGCGCTGAAAAGCTGTGGGATACCTATGATTTTAAGCTTTTGCTGGTGACCTTGGGGAAGAAGGGCTGCTTTGCCTTAAACGGCAGGGACAAGGTGTCTCACCCCGGTTTCCCAGAGGTAAAGACCATCGATACCACCGCGGCGGGGGACTCTTTTACCGGCGGATTTTTGTACTATCTTACCGCTCATCCGGGGCTGGAGCTTAGCGGGGAGGAACTTTTAAAAGCGCTGGAATTCGCCAATGCCGTAGGCTCATTAACGACCACCAAAAAAGGCGCTATCAGCGCACTGCCCACCCTGGAGGAAGTGGAAAACCTCATCGCCGGCCGGCAGTAAACGGCAAGGCGGATCCCCTTTTGGAAAGGAGAGAAAACCCGGCGGAACAGCCTTAAGTTTTTTGCCGGTTTTTGCGGAAAAATCCCTCCTTTTTGCTTGACATTTAAAAACCCTTTCATTATAATAATTAATGTCATGTGATATGAGTTTTTAACAGAGTATCCATGCAAATATTTCTACTGACCCCCTTCATTAGGGTTAAGGCCATACGGACAGCCGGGTCAACTGCCGATGGGCAACGGACGTTGCCAGTTATTGATTGAGTTAAAAGCTCAATTTTATAAGTTGGTTACTTTATAACCAGTGCGCGGACGCGCACATCAACTTGTAAAACGGTCAATAAGAGTGGTAAAAGTAAGTATTTGCTATATAGACTCTGGATGAAAACCTCGCCATGACTGCGTAAAAAAACACGAAAATACCTGTCTGGGCGTGTCCCGCCGGCTGTCTTTTGCCGGTGTTAAGATAAGATCGTTTTACAAGTAATATGCCGTAGGGCGTATTACTTGTTTTTTTATTTTCTCAAATCTCCGGCTCTGGGCCGGAGGCCATGGCCGCTTACGGTGATGATCGGATCAAAGCGGTAGTTTATCTTCAAAAGGGGAGAATGCGGAATGAAGGAAGGCCTCAGACTTTACGGGTTTAATAATCTGACCAAGTCCCTGAGCTTTAATATCTACGACGTCTGCTACGCCAAAACCCCGCGGGAGCAGCAGGACTATATCGCCTATATTGACGAACAGTATAACTCCGAGCGCCTGACCAACATCCTCACCACCCTGACCGATATGATCGGGGCCACGGTGCTCAACATCTCCAAGCAGGATTATGAGCCCCAGGGCGCGTCGGTGACCCTTTTAATCGCCGAGGGCCCCATGCTCAAGCCCGGGGAGACCCAGGTGGCCCATCTGGACAAAAGCCATGTGACGGTGCACACCTATCCGGAGTATCACCCCGAGACCTGCCTTGCCACCTTCCGGGTGGATATCGACGTGGCCACCTGCGGGGAGATCACCCCTTTGTCCACCCTGGATTACTTAATCGGCTCCTTTGATTCGGATATTATTACCATGGATTACCGGGTGCGGGGCTTTACCCGGGACGTCAACGGCAAAAAGCTGTTTATGGACCACAAGGTGCGCTCCATCCAGGACTATATCGATCCGGCCACCCTGCGCCGGTACGACGCGGTGGATATTAACGTCTATGATGCGAATCTGTTCCACACCAAGATGATGCTCAAGGAAGTGGATCTGCAAAACTATCTGTTTAAAACCGACGTGTACGAGCTTCCGCCTCAGACGCGGCTGGAGATCACCAACAACCTGCGCCGGGAGATGATTGAGATCTTCAGCGGGCGCAATATCTATTGAGGGTAATAAGAAGGAATTTTGATGGGAAAGTTATCACAGGAGCGCGCGCCGATCTACGAGGCGCTGGAGCGGCTCAAACAAATGCGGGTGGTGCCTTTTGACGTCCCCGGCCACAAGCGGGGAAGAGGAAACCCCGAGCTGGTGGAGCTGTTGGGGGAAAAGTGCGTGAGCATGGATGTAAACTCTATGAAGCCGCTGGACAACCTGTGCCACCCTGTCTCGGTGATCCGGGACGCGGAGGAGCTGGCCGCCGAGGCTTTCGGCGCGGCCCACGCCTTTTTGATGGTGGGGGGGACCACCTCCGCCGTGCAGAGCATGATTTTGTCTGTCGCCAAGCGGGGGGATAAGATCATCCTCCCCCGCAACGTCCATCGCAGCGTGATGGGGGCCATGGTGCTGTGCGGGGCGGTGCCGGTTTATGTCAACCCCGAGTGCGACGACCGGCTGGGCATCCCCCTGGGGATGAAGGTGGAAGAAGTAGAGCGGGCGATTGTGGAAAACCCGGGCGCCAAAGCGGTGCTGGTCAACAACCCCACCTATTACGGCATCTGTTCCGACCTTCGCGCCATCGTCAAGCTGGCCCATGACCATGGGATGCTGTGTTTGGCGGACGAAGCCCACGGCACCCACTTTTATTTTGGAGAAAACCTGCCCGTCTCCGCCATGGCGGCGGGGGCGGATATCGCCGCGGTGTCCATGCACAAGTCGGGAGGGAGCCTGACCCAAAGCTCCTTACTGCTGGCGGGCCCCGCCATGCAGGAAGGGCATCTGCGGCAGATTATTAACCTCACCCAGACCACCAGCGCTTCCTACCTGCTGTTGTCGAGCTTGGATATCTCCCGGCGTAACCTTGCCCTGCGGGGAAAAGAGGCCTTTGCCCGGGTGGTGGAGTTAGCGGAGTATGCCCGCAGGGAGATTAACGGCATCGGCGGCTACTACGCCTATTCCCGGGAGCTTATAAACGGCGGCAGTGTGTATGATTTTGACGTGACCAAGCTGTCGGTGAACACCCTGGAGGTAGGCCTTGCGGGCATCGAGGTCTACGACCTTCTGCGGGACGAGTACGACATCCAGATCGAATTCGGCGACCTGGGGAATATCTTAGCCTATCTTTCCATCGGCGACCGCCCCCGGGAGGTGGAACGGCTGGTGAGCGCCTTAGCGGAGGTGCGCCGCCGGTTCGGAAGACAAAAAGCGAACCTGATGAGCCAGGAGTACATCGAACCGGCGGTGGCGGTTTCGCCCCAGGATGCTTTTTACGCCCAAAAGGAGTCCCTCCCCATCGAGGAGACCGAGGGGCGCATTTGCAGCGAGTTTGTCATGTGCTATCCCCCTGGCATCCCGATTTTAGCGCCGGGAGAGCGGATCACCGGGGATATTTTACGGTATATCGCCTATGCCAAAGAAAAAGGCTGTTCCATGACCGGGCCGGAGGATCCCGGCATTGAACGGCTCAACGTGTTGAAAGGGGATCACTGAGGATGGAATTTTGGTTTTCAGAACATCAGACGCCCAACGTCAAACTGTCGATCCGGGTGGACCGGCAGCTTTACAGCGGCAAAAGCGAGTTCCAGCGCATTGACGTGTTCGAATCCCCTGAGTTCGGGCGTTTTCTGACCCTGGACGGTTATATGATGCTCACCGAAAAGGACGAGTTTATCTATCATGAGATGATCACCCATGTGCCCATGGCGGTGCATCCTCATGTGAAAGACGTGCTGGTGATCGGCGCAGGGGACGGCGGCGTGATCCGGGAGCTTGCGCGCTACCCGGATATTGAGCATATCGACATGGTGGAGATCGACCCCCTGGTGGTGGAGGTCTGCAAAAAATACCTTCCCAAAACCGCCTGCCGGCTTGACGATCCCCGGCTTTCCATCCACTATGAGGACGGGCTTAAATTCATCCGCTCCAAAGAAAACTGCTATGACCTGATTATCGTGGACTCCACCGACCCCTTTGGGCCGGGGGAGGGGCTTTTTACCCTGGAGTTTTACGGCAACTGCTACAAGGCCCTGCGAGAGGACGGCATCATGGTCAACCAGCATGAAAGCCCCTTTTACGCCGAGGACGCGGCCGCCTGCCAGCGGGCCCACAAACGGATTGTGGATTCTTTCCCCATCAGCCGGGTCTACCAGGCCCATATCCCCACCTACCCCTCCGGCCACTGGCTGTTTGGGTTCGCCTCCAAAAAATACCATCCCCTCAAGGATTTAGACGAGGTGCGGTGGAACATGCGGGGGCTTTCCTGCGATTATTACACCACAACGCTGCATAAAGGCGCGTTTTATATTCCCGCCTATGTGGAGGAGCTGTTAAAAAGTGTTGAGTAAAAATACCGAAGTGTTTATGGGCTGCGATACCGATCCGGGGACGGCTAAGACCGTTTTGTTCGGCGCGCCCTTTGATTCCACCACCTCTTACCGGCCGGGCACCCGCTTTGGAAGCGGCGCCATCCGGAGGGAGTCTTTTGGCATCGAAAGCTACAGCCCTTATCAGGACAAGGACTTGGAGGACGCTTCTGTGCTGGATGCAGGCGATTTGGAGCTTTGCCTGGGGGACGCTTCCAAGGCCCTCCGGCAGATCGAGGAGCAGGCGGCGGAGATTTTGGCGGCGGGCAAGCGCCCGTTTATGCTGGGCGGGGAGCATCTGGTGACGCTGGGAGCATTCCGCGCCGCCGTAAAAACATACCCGGACATCCATATCATCCACTTTGACGCCCACGCCGACCTGCGGGACGATTATCTGGAGGCAAAGCTTTCCCACGCCTGCGTGCTGCGCCGGTGCTGGGAGCTTGTGGGCGACGGCCGGATCTTTCAGTTCGGCATCCGCTCGGGGGATAGAGAGGAGTTTGCGTGGGGATCATCCCACGTGACCACCCGCCGGTTTGACTTTGAAGGCCTGGAAGAGACCCTCCACCGGCTCAAAGGCAAGCCCGTTTATTTCACTCTGGATCTGGACGTGCTGGATCCGTCGGTGTTCCCGGGGACCGGGACTCCCGAGCCGGGCGGAGTGAGCTTTGATGCCCTGCGCCGGGCGGCACAGGCTGTCTGCCAAAAAGCGAACGTCGTGGCCTGCGACGTCAATGAACTAAGCCCCCATTATGACCAAAGCGGCGTTTCCACCATTACGGCCTGCAAGATTGTCCGGGAAATGCTGCTGGCTTTGGAAGAATAACTGCCATAACAAGGAGGAGATTATCATGGGAAAAGCGTTGATTATCGGCTGCGGCGGCGTAGCGTCGGTGGCCATCCACAAATGCTGCCAAAACAGCGAGGTGTTTGAGGAAATCTGCATCGCCAGCCGCACCAAATCCAAATGCGATGCGTTAAAAGAGAAGCTGGAAGGGACGACCAAAACCAAAATCACCACCGCCCAGGTGGACGCCAACAAGGTGGACGAGCTGACCGAGCTGATCCAGCGGGAAAAGCCCGACGTGGTGCTCAATCTGGCCCTTCCTTATCAGGATCTGACAATTATGGACGCCTGCCTTGCCACCAAAACCCATTATGTGGACACCGCCAACTACGAGCCGGAGGACACCGCGAAATTTGAGTACTCCTGGCAGTGGGCCTATCGGGAGCGGTTTGAAAAAGCGGGGATCACCGCGGTTTTGGGCAGCGGCTTTGACCCCGGCGTCACCGGAGTGTTTTCCGCCTATGCGTTAAAGCATGAGTTTGACGAGATCAACTATATCGACATCCTGGACTGCAACGGGGGCGATCACGGCTATCCCTTCGCCACCAATTTTAACCCCGAGATCAACATCCGGGAGGTTTCCGCCAACGGCTCCTACTGGGAGGACGGCCACTGGGTGGAGACAAAGCCCATGGAGATCAAACGGGTCTACAACTTTAAAGGCGTGGGCGAAAAGGACATGTATCTGCTGCACCACGAGGAGATCGAGTCCCTGGCTTTAAACATCCCCGGCATCAAGCGGATCCGCTTTTTCATGACCTTCGGCCAGAGCTATCTCACCCACTTAAAATGCCTGGAAAACGTGGGCATGACTTCTATTGAGCCGATTCTATACGAGGGGAAAGAGATTATTCCCCTGCAGTTTTTAAAAGCCGTTCTGCCGGATCCCTCCACCTTAGGCCCCCGCACGGTGGGCAAAACCAACATCGGCTGCATTTTCCGGGGGAAAAAGGACGGGAAAGAGAAAAACTATTATCTTTACAACATCTGCGACCATCAGGAGTGCTATAAAGAGGTAGAGTCCCAGGCGGTGGCGTACACCACCGGCGTTCCGGCGATGATCGGCGCCATGATGGTAATGACCGGCAAATGGAACACCCCCGGCGTCCACAACGTGGAGGAGTTTGATCCCGATCCGTTTATGGACGCGCTCAACAAATGGGGTCTGCCCTGGCAGGAGGACCGGGATCCGGTGCTGGTGGACTGATGAAACGGTTAACAAAGCCACTCAAAACCCCTTATTTTCTGGTGGACGAGGAAAAACTCCTTCACAACCTGCGGATTTTAAAAGACCTGCGGAAAAAGACGGGCTGTAAGATCCTGCTGGCCCAAAAAGCGTTTTCGATGTTTTCTATCTATCCCCTGATCCGGGAATACTTAGACGGCACCACCGCCAGTGGTTTGTATGAGGCCCGGCTGGGAGCGGAGGAATTCGGGGGCGAGACCCATGTGTTTTCCCCCGCCTACCGGGAGGATGAATTCCTGGACATTTTGTATTACGCGGACGACATCGTCTTTAATTCCCCCGCGCAGCTGAAAAAATTCGGGGAGCAGGCCAAAAGGGCCGGCAAATCGGTGGGGCTCAGGGTCAACCCCGAGTGCTCCACCCAGGAAGGGCACGCGATTTATGATCCCTGCGCTCCCGGCTCCCGCCTGGGGACGACGGCTAAAAACTTTGACGAAAGCCTGCTGCCGCTGCTGGACGGGCTTCATTTCCACACCCTGTGCGAGCAGAACTCCGACGCGCTGGAAGTGACGGCCGCCGCCTTTGAAGACAAATTCGGGAAATATCTTCCCAAGATGAAATGGCTCAATTTTGGCGGCGGCCATCACATCACCCGGGCGGATTATGACATAGAGCGCTTGATGCGGGTGATCCGCCATTTTCAGGATACCTACGATGTCACCGTTTATCTGGAGCCCGGGGAGGCGGTAGTTTTAAACGCCGGGTTTCTTGTCTCCAGCGTGCTGGAGGTGGTGGAAAATGGGATGAAGATCGCGATTTTGGATACCTCCGCCGCCTGCCATATGCCGGATGTGCTGGAGATGCCCTATCGCCCGCCGGTGACGGGGGCAGGAGAGCCCGGGGAAAAGGCCTATACCTACCGGCTGGCAGGGCCCACCTGTTTAGCGGGGGATGTGATCGGGGACTATTCCTTTGATGCGCCCCTCCACATTGGCGGCCAGGTGGTTTTTGTGGATTTGGCTCTGTACCCCATGGTCAAAACCAATACCTTTAACGGAATGCCTCTGCCCGCCATTGTGTGGCAGGATGAAAAAAAGGCGCAGTATCT
>CALXBH010000018.1 GCA_944386475.1 uncultured Clostridia bacterium
GATAGCCCTCACTGCGAAAAGGGCGGCCTTATCTCCGGCAAACAGCCAATGAGTTTGCAGCTAACTTCCGGCTCAGGGGAACCGACTTTATCTGAAGCAGCCTTACAGCTCAACTAGGAGGGAAAGATCTTGACCCTGCTGTCCTACAGCTATTGTATCACGGGCATCTCTAAGCCTGCTGATACCTGCAACTATTAACTTTGAATCTTATTATACGAGGAGTGACAGTATGGATAAAATTTATAATTTTTTGCAAGATGTCCGTAAATGCCCAGAGATATATTTAGGGCAACGCTCTTTAACCCTTTTATATCCAACTCTATGCGGTATGATAGAGCGGTTGCAGCCTAAAGAGCATTGTTTAATCGGGTTTCAGGAGTATATTGCTTCCAGGTTCCAGATCACCACCGGCCAAAATTGGGCAAAAATCATCCGTTTTTTCAGTTCGGATGAGCGGCATGCCCTGGAGCAGTTTTACGGCTGTTTTGATGATTTTATAAAGATTAGAAAGCCTCCACAAGAAAATGGTTTATTAATAGTTAAAAACGAACCAGGCCAAGAGAATGATCCTGTTTATGCGCTCTTACAGGCTATCCGCCAAAATCCAGACCGTTATCTGGGACAGCCATCCATCACCCTTTTATATGCATATCTTGGAGGCTTTGTTTATTATGCTGCCCCACTTTCCTTTAATTGCTTAGATGATTTTAATAATTATATTTATAATTTTTACAAGATTACAGCAGATCTTAATTGGTCAAGAATTATCCGGTTTTATAGCGGCAGTGAGCAGGAGGCCTTTTATACGTTTTACGAGCACCTGGATGCATTTATGAAAACCAAAAGCTAAAATCTCAGATAGAACAAGGTAATGGAACATGTTACGTTCGCTTGCCTTCTCATCGCCCGTATTGCCTTTTGTTCCCAAAAGATGATGCTTGCTGGTATAATTTATTTATCGTGCCATACAGCTAATACTTTGCCAGTGGTATTTTCAATTAATATATTTGCCACTCCGCCCTTCATATTAGATCGCAAAGTTCCCTGGATTAACCAAGTTTCATACTTTTCATCATAGAACAGTCGATATGGTTTTTCTTTTTTGACGCTTTCCCCATATAGTTTAACCCAAATTTTTTCTGCTTTTTTTATAGCATCTCTTGAATTTGTGATGCTGCCAACATTTTCTGCTGATGTAAAATTATCAATATAATATTGATAATTGCTGAGTTCAAAGTTTTTTACATCGGGAGAAGTATTTAAGCAAACTATCACAAGAACTCCTCCAATACATATTATAGAGATAAGTGCAAATAAAAAAACGGTTTTTTTCTTACTCATTGTTATCCCCCTTAGAGGTTGAGAGCGTAATGCGTATCGTAGTAGATGATTAGGCCACTTCTATCATGCCGTCATTAAATTTTTCCTATGCAATCATTTGACGTAAATAGTCCGATTCAAAGCCGGCGGCAAGCCAACCTTCATCTGGTTACTAGCACGCCTTTAAAATGTGTCTCCAACCCCTTTATCTTCCCCATACACTGTCCGCGCCTACAAACCGGTTGACCTTCGGATCATGATGGGACTTTCTCTCATCATCCTCAGCTTACCACATTCCTTCCATGATGTCCAATAAAAAGAAAAGCCCCGGAGCGCGGTGCTCCGGGGGATGGGGCCAGGCAAAGCGCCTGGCCCTTCTTTTCGGTCACTTTAAAATCCTGTAGACTCTGTTTCCCTCTGCGTCCGATAAATTGCCCATGGCCATACATTTAATATACAGTGTTATGGCCCGTTCCCGATACCTCGTGTAGTAGGGATCATCAAAAACATCGTACATAATGTTATTCATGGCCTGTACCGTTCCATTGAGCTCCATTTCTGTGTCGTACATGGTCTGCCAAGCTTCCTGAGATTTTTGCAGCTGTTGTTTTCCCTCCTCATTTAAGGCGCCGTATAGAATATCGTAATAATACTCCATTTCCGCCTTCCACTGCTGGATGTACTTGTAGACAATATTTCCTCGAGCCGCATTGCAAGCATTTAAATCTTTGTTCAGCTCCTCCACACAGTTTTTGTCAATTTCATAAACATCCCGCATCCTTTGTCCATACAGCTCATCGACGGTAATAGGAGAGAAAAGGAAATCTTCACCGGACGTTTCTTCTTCCGATGACAGGGACGATTCTTCAGAAGAAATAGGGATTAACTCCCCAATAGTAGGACCTGCGTCAAAGACCTCTCCTGTACAGGTGTTTACAAAAAACCACCCCACTGTCGTCCGTTTTATTTCGCTGCTATTAAATTCCCGAATCAGGTAGTATACCGTATCATCGAAAATTTTTACTCTGTTACACACAAAAAGATTGCGAGGGTCATTGTATCCTACTTTGTCAAAGGCGATGGTTTCAGCTTCTTGAGTATCAATCGTAATATTTTTGTTTAACTTGATTTCACTACTGTCAGCACTTTCCACACTGGAGGTATCGGTCTGTGGTGGGTCCGTATCAAAAAATTCTCCTGTATAAGCGTTTACATAATACCTTCCCAGCGTCGTTTCTGTCTGCCCATCGGAATTAAACTCTCGCATCTGGTAGTATACCGTATTATCGAAAATTTTTACTGTTTCACATGTAAAATAATTGCTAGAATCGTTGTCTCCTACTTTTTGAAAGGCGATGGTTTCAGCCTCGCGCATATCAATCGTCATCTTTTCGTTTAATGTGGTGTCACCACTGTTAGTACTTTCCGCACTGGAGGTATCGGTCTGCAAGCCTTCGTACAAGCTGGATTCCTTATCAATTTTACTTTCAACGCTAGAAGTATCAAGAGCCGAAGAAGCGTTTAAGTCCGTGCTATCCGGATGGCAGCCGCTAAGCAAAAACAAGAAAACAGAACAAATTAACAACATCTTTTTCATTAAAATAACCTTCCCTATAAACTACACGGATCACTGTATGACCACAATCAAAACCCGCTTGATACCCTCTCTGTTGTAAAACTTTTTCCCCATCCCTCATCCAAAATTTCTAACAAACCCATTATAGTTTTTTGTCTCCTGGTCTATTTTTCAAAAGAGCGAACAATTTTTGGTAGCACCGTTTGTTATTGAATGATACTTCGCTAAGATAAGTCATAACTAGTAAAGCCAGCTTTTATAATGAATGATTGCAAATCCTGAAATTTTTGAACGGCTGTCTTGCCAGAAAGCAAGTTTTTAAAAAATTGTTTTTTAAAAACGACTTTGACTTTTGGATTCATATAAAAAATAAAGGTAAGCGCAGTAATGTCTCTCTCTGCCACGCACTTGCTTGTCTCAAGGGAATTTTCGTTTGCAAAATTTTTTGCACATTCTTTAAAATCAACGAAAATCGTCGCATCCTGATGCTTTAGGGTTATTCCTTTCTTGTTCATGCTCATAATTTCAAAGCAAATAATTTCATTCATTAACCATACCTCCTCTGCATGGTTAAACAGTTAAGAATCGCTGCGTTCTGAATATGTCAGCCATAAAACGAAATGTGACAGCGTTTTAAAAACTCGATATCTTGTTGGCTGGCACACATGTATGCAAATTTTTCATGGGTTGATGTGGCCAGCCAAACCCGCGTTCGATGATAAAAGCATATATCCTCCGGCGAAGAATCCCTTAGGACAAACACATTGGGCATCTTCAAAAGCAAAATCTTTGACTGATGGCATAGCTTATATGTCTGCATAACATAATGGCGTTCTTTCGTAATCATGACTGCCCATTTTTTTATATGAAATTTCTGCCGGATCAAATACGGTCTCAGCGGCAATAAAGCTCTATCGTGTTCCAAGCGGGGATAAACTTTGGAATACGGCGGGAGCAACTTGGTGATAAAAGAAAACCGATCGCAATGGCTCGCTGCATATTGCAATATTTCACGGCGCTGTTCGATCAAACTATCATAATCAATATCTATGTAACGCATAAAATCCCCCACTCTTCCTGGCTGCGCAGCGAAACTTTTTCCTTACTTTCAGTCTGCTGCCTGATCTTAGTATATAACGCGCATTTCTTAACAAAACTATCAGGCTTAGTTTGGAGCCGGTGTAGAATGGGAGGCCGTTTGGCTTCCCTTTTCCCGCTTTTTCTTACGCATATGCTTGATGAGTTTGTAGGTAAAGAACGAAGCGACAGCCAGAAGATATACCGCTACAATATAGACAATTAACCGGCTAAAAGTGCCGCCTTTTGTATATTCAAAAACGGTTTTGACCTCTCCATCCGGCAAAGTCATTGTCAGGGTTGGTGTTTGGAACGGCCGGTCGGTTGCGCTCATGGAATAGCGGACGCCGTTGACGGTTTTCTCTTTCTGCGACCGCACATCCACAATAATGGGCACTGTATTAGAACCTTTTGAGATTTGTTCCGCCTCTACACATTCGCCGTCGTTATTGATTTTATATACCACATCTGTCTGAAAGTCATATAATAGTAACTGTCCGTCTGATCGATCAAACAAGGCTAGTATACCGCCTTTAGCCAGAGGGTCAACTTTAATACAATGGGAAAATGAACCATCTCTTCGATAACAATTGATACGGTATCCATTTTCACCAAATGCCCCAAATGTCTCAGAACCATCTATAATAACAATGATCTCGCCGTTTTGATTGACGTCAAACGACTCAATCTGACCATCCCCTGTATATTCTTCAGTCTCATACTGCAGGCGAAGGTCGTAAAACGCCATTCCGGTATCGTAGGAAGACGTCTCATAAATCTCAAAAGGGCTGTCTATTTCCGCAGATGCAGGTACCGAAAATAATAGCAGAAAGATTCCCAGCATTACACAGGACAGCTTGCGTTTATTGTTGCGCCTGTTCATGCTTCTTTCCTCCCCAACAGCCGAGAAGATTCCAAGGTTTTCCCTTTATCCTTAGTCTACCACATTCCCGCCACACTGTCCAATAAAAAGAAAAAAAGTTCTGCAAAACTTTTCGTTTCGCAGGACTTCCTTTCGTTGTTGTCGAGTTACTCGGACGGCTCTTTTTTTAATACCATCCGGCAAAAACGCTTCGCCTGTTCAATGTCCTCTGGATTAGCGTTTGGCAGATGCAAAAGCTCATTATTCCATTTTTCAGCATTCGCTAAATCATGCAGCTTGTAATAGCAACGAACAATCCGCATATAACACTCACTGTCCGTTGGATGCAGTTGAACCACCTTTAAATAGCATTCCAAAGCATTTTGATAATCCCTTTCGGTGTCATACATAAGCCCTTGATTATGAATTGCTTTGTAATATATAGAATCCAGTTGTACCGCTGCATCAAATTCTTCTTTGGCACGAGTTCTATAACCTGCTTGTTTTAAACAAATTCCCAAATCCATATGTGCTTCTGGCTGAGTATTATCATATTCTAATGAAATCTGATAGTTTTGAATTGCTTTGCTTAAATGGATATCTGAAATTTTTTGGTGATACACGCCCAGATAATAATATACATCAGCAGAATCCGGTTTTATCTTTTTAGCGTGCTTAAAATATTTTTTTGCCTTTTTATAGTTGCCCATCTCTAAATATACCCTGCCAATATTAATGATGGGAGTTTCCCAATCTGTCTCTTGATTGGCCAGTTTCGTTAAACAGTCCAGCGCCTCTTCAAAGCGCCCCAGATTCAGGTAACAGCAACCAATATAATTGCGGCAGTCATTTTGAAGATCCGGGTCTTTGATTTGTAAAAAGTAAATTAGCGCCTCCTGAAATTTTTCCTCCGCATAAAGGTCTTCCGCTTTGTTAAACATCTCGTAGCTATCCATATGAATCTCCTTTTAAAGGGTTACTGTTTTAGCCATCTCCGTAAAACTCGAAAAAATTCAAAAATAAAATGCCAGACTTTTCGCCAAACAACGGCAAAAAGATAAAAGAATACAAATATACCTAAAAACCCAATGACCAATTTCATGATCTCTGCAACATCATTCATAGCAAAGTCCCCCTCTCTAAAAAGCGTACACCTATTCTCTTTTCCTCACTTTCAGTCTACCACATTTTTACTTTGCTGTCTAATAAGCAGAAAAGCGCTAACCCAATTCCATATATCTCCGCTGGTTAACTCAAGACTATATTTTTCCCGATAAAGCCGGCAACCAGCCGGAAAAGTCGATTTTTATCTTAAATCAGAAATAATTATCATTTTGTTAACATCTCGTTTATGAATTTAACAAGGATTCCTGTGGTAAATCGGATACAATAGACAATAGCTATCTATATAGTGATAAAGATGGCTTTCAAAGGCGCTTAAGCTTACCGAATAGACAAGGAGGACAGCCTTTGTTCGGTTACGTAAAACCCTATAAGCCCGATATGCGCATCCGGGAATTTGATTTATATCAGGCGGTTTACTGTGGGCTTTGCAAACAGCTTGGCCGTTTGTTCGGCCCGTTTGCCCGGCTGACGCTCAGCTATGATTTTACCTTTTTGGCCGCTGTCTCTTTAGCTTTGTCCCCGGAATGTCCCGGATTTGAAAAAAGCGCCTGCGCTGCCAATCCTTTAAAGAAAAAAACTTGTCTTGTTCCCTGCACCGATCTGTCCTATGCCGCCAGTGCGGCGATGGTGCTGTTTTATTACAAGGTAAAGGACAATATTGCCGACGAAGG
The DNA here is from genome assembly GCA_944386475.1 of uncultured Clostridia bacterium. Lineage (GTDB taxonomy): Bacteria > Bacillota > Clostridia > Oscillospirales > Ruminococcaceae > Metaruminococcus. Next base: position 6,632 of record CALXBH010000018.1, read on the forward strand.
GATGATAAAACGCATTGGCTATCGCCTGCTGCTCCCCTTAGCGGCAGGGGCGCGGAAAAAAGCCGCCAAGCTCTACCCGTTTTTGGAGCAGACAGTGGCGGATTCCATGAAAGAGCAGGCCAATGCGGAAAGCGCTCAGGACACCAGTGTGGACCGGGCGGCGGATCCCACCGCTAAAATGCTTGGCGGAATTTTTGCCGGCCTTTTGCCGGAGGACACCCTACAAAACGATCCGCAAAAACGGGTATTATACCGCATGGGCTACCAGCTGGGACGTTGGATCTATCTAATGGACGCTTTAGACGACATCCGGCAGGATGTCTCCCGAAAAGGGTTTAACCCCATCGCCCGGAAGCTTTCCATCACAGCCTGGTCCAAAGAGGAACAAAAACGGGCCAACGAATACGGTTTGCAGGTGCTCAACCTGTCGGTGACCGAAATGGCAAGCGCCTATGAGCTTTTGGACATCCGGCGGTATCAGGAGATTATAAACAACGTCATTTATCTGGGATTAAAGCAGACTCAGGCCCAGCTGATGGAGCAGTCGCTGCTCACCAAAAAAGAGAAAAAAGCCCGGCGAAAAGCGATGAAAAAGCAAGCCGGACTTCCAATAGAACAAACAACAAACCAATCGGCATAGAAGCCGGAAAGGCATGGTAGAAAAAGAGATGAAAGATCCATATCAGGTATTAGGCGTGTCTCGGGATGCCAGTGACGAGCAGGTAAAAGAAGCTTACCGCAATCTCGCGAAAAAATATCACCCGGACAATTATGCCGACAGTCCCCTGAAAGATGTGGCCAACGAAAAAATGCAGGAAATTAACGCTGCTTTTGACGAGATCATGAACAGCCGCCGCGCCCAAGGCGCTTCCGGCGCCGGCGGAACGCAAAACGCTCAGGGCGGCTATTCCGGCAACGCCCAAAGCAAGTTCGCCGACATCCGGCAGATGATCCAGAACAACCGCCTGGTCGAAGCGGAGGAGCTGTTGGACGGAGTCCCTGCTTCCGGCCGGGATGCAGAATGGTATTTCTTAAAGGGAAGCGTGTACTTTGCCCGTGGCTGGCTGGACGACGCTACCAATTATTTTGCTACTGCCTGCCGTTTAAATCCCAATAATCCCGAGTACCGGGCCGCTTTAAACCGGATGAACTGGCAGCGGCAGGGCAATTTTGCCGCCGGTCCCAACGGTCCCTACCGGACGCCTCAGGGAAATCCCGGCGGGTGCACCTCCTGTGATATGTGCGCGGGCTTGTGCTGCGCCGACCAGTGCTGCGAATGCATGGGCGGCGACTTGTGCACCTGTTGTTAGAAAGCGGGTGTGATGGCCTGTGAAACGCAGTTATCAAGTGGCAATGGGCGGCATGGCCGCTGCGTTAAGCCTGCTGTTCATGATGCTCACCGGCGTGTTTCCGTTAATGGATTATACGCTGCCTGCTCTGTCGGGGCTGATGCTCGTGATTATCGTAGTGGAAATCAATACCAAATGGGCGGTGTTGGTTTACATAGCGGTATCTCTGTTGTCGTTGTTTATCGCGCCGTTAAAAGAATCCGCTGTGCTGTACATCGCCTTTTTCGGCTATTACGCCATTGTCAAATCCTATCTGGAACGCCTGCGCAACCGGATTGTAGAGTGGATCTTAAAGTTTCTTCTGTTTAACGCCGCCATCGTCGTCGCACTTGTAGCGATTGTCTACCTTCTTGGCATGAATGAAATGCTGGCAGGGTTGGGAGAATGGGGTGTATGGGGCGCTGTTGGGATCTGGCTGCTGGCCAACGCTGTTTTCCTCATTTACGATCTGGCTCTCACCCGGGTAATCGGAGCCTATATAAACTGGTTCCGCCCCCGGTATTTAAAAAAGCTAAAATAAAAAAAGCCGCTCTTCCCAAGGCTTTACGGAAGGGCGGCTTTTTTGAGCGAAAGGGCTAAAATTCTTCGACAATTTTTGATTTTTCCCGTTTATTATACTAGACGAAAGCGCGTCTTTTATTGTATAATAATATTAATAATATTATAAATTGCATCAGCGCTGAACAAAAAGCCTTCTTTTCGTTTAGCGTTGCTTTTTGCGAATAGAATTTAGGAATTGGAGGAGGCTGTATGAAGTCCAGGACCACCAGAAGATTGGCAGGACTGTTTGCGGCTGCTCTGCTGGCGTTTTCAGTATTTCCCGCCTCGATTTTTGCGGTAGATGGTGATGAACTCCCCGCCGCCAACGAGCCTGTAACGATACAAGTTACCTTTTTTGACGATATAAATAAAGAAAATCTAATCCCTTCCACCGAAATAACCGTTACCCAGGAAAATTGGGATCAACAGATTTTGGAAGATCTTCAGTCCTCCGGCATTGTTGAAGAGTACACCTATTCCCGAGGCCGATTATCTGATATTGTGATTCAAAACATCTCCTATCCGGCCGGGGAAAACGAAGATGGCCTTTTGATGGAGTGGAACATACAGGCGGACAGTTCTCCCATTGATCCGTCCGAGCATACTGTGACCGAGGGGGAAGAAATTACCTGGCTGTACGCCGAAGCCGCCCCTTTGGACACCTCTTCCCTTGCCGCTTCCAATGATGAGGATGTTTCCTCCGCCGCTTCGGACAGTTCGGCTGTAGAAAGCACAGGATCCAGCACCTCCTCCCAGGCGGAAGAAAGTGCTCTTGCCTCCTCGGAGGTTTCCTCCCTGGCAGAACAGAGCAGCGAGCCGCCCGCTTCTTCCCAAGTGACATCCTCCCGGCCTGCTGCGCCGGTCAATCCTAACCGGTATGAGTGGAACGATTCCCTGGCTCAGGCCCTGGACGACGCTTGCTCCTGGCTGCGGCGCAACGACGCCGGCAGTTTTCAGCTGGTCGCGCTGGGCGCGGCGGGACGGTCTGCCGACACCAGAGCAGTGGAACAGTATATGGCGTCTGTTTCTGAGAAAAACGGCAGCTATGCCACCGCCACCGAACTGGAAACAGATATTTTAAGCGCCACCTTCAGCGGCCTGAACGCCAACGATGTGCGGGGTATTAAGCTGATTGACATTTTGGCCTACTATCCCGAAGTGGACGCACAGGGCGTTAACGGCGCAGTTTATGCGCTGTTGGCCCTGGACTCCAACAACTATCAGCTTCCAGACGATGCTGTCAACACCCGGGAAGCCTTAATTGAAAAAATCCTCTCCAAACAGCGAGAGGACGGTGGTTTTTCCTTGGACGGCGAAGTGGACAGCGAGGTGGACATCACCGCCCTGTGTTTAACAGCGCTGGCCTCTTACCGAAGCCAATCAAACGTTCAGCAGAGTATCCAAAAGGCATTAGATTACCTGTCCGGCGTTCAGCGGGCCGATGGCCAATTTCTCTCCTCCGACGGCAATCCCTCGTTGGAGAGTCTTTCCCAGGTGATCGTCGCTTTAAACTGCCTGGAAATCGCTATGGATGACCGGCGGTTTGCCAAGGGAGAAGAAAACTTAGTTGATTTAATGCTGGAATACCGGCAATCAGACGGCGGTTTTTCCAGTCAAGCGGATGGCGACAGCAACGTTTTGGCTACTGAGCACGCAACCCTGGCGCTGGCCGCCCTTCGAAGCGGTATGAGTCCATACACCATCTACTACTCCAGCTCTCCTAAATCCGATACTCCTCAGCAGCATAACAACATTCTATTTTATGTGATTATCGGAGTGTTTGCTCTGGTTTTGATTGCTACCGCCTTGGGCTTTGTTTACTTCCGCGTTAAACATCGGAAGGAGCAGCTTGAAACCGAGGAAAATTCCGATCTGACAGAAACCGAAGCCCGTGCTCTGCCCGAACAAGAGGCTGAGGCACTGCCGGAGGAATCGGAGCAATCCAAACAGCCGGATCAGAAGACGCCTCCTGAAGAGAAGCCATTGGATGACGCCAATTCAAAGGAAGAATAGCAAAAATACTTAGGAAAAGCTGCAAAATGAACGATTTTGCAGCTTTTCGTTTGCTGGCGGAGGGGTGATACAAATGGATGACCAGCATGCCGAAAGCCGGGAAAAAACTGTACGTTCCTCACCGCAAGGGCCCTCCAACAGTGAGGGGGAAAACACCGATCAAAAATGGCGGCCTCCTCTGTGGATGATTATCCTTGCAGCGGCAATTTTAATTGCTTTCCTCTCCCTGGCTTTAGGCGAGGGCCCAAGAATCAGCATTGGCATTCCTGCCCTGCTGGCAATGATTGCGTTTATGATTAGCCTGTTTTTTAAAGTTGCCCGAAAGGAAACGGCACTGACAGAGCGGATCGCTATCGCTATCTGTTTGGCCGCCGCGATCGGTTCGCTGTTTTTGCCGGAGGCACAGGATCTTAATCTGAGAACCGGCAGGCTTTCGGTGCTTTCCGGCAATGGGATTTCCTCCTCCACAGCTGGAACACTGGGCACGCCCCTTTGAGAGGCAAAACAGGCCTTTGCGAAGATCACAGAAAGCTTTCAGCAGGATGCCGAATAGTCTGCTCAAAACTACCGGGTGAAAAACATCGATACTCTTCTTTTGACGTGTTCGCTCATACAGCTTAAGGATAGCAACTAAATTTAAAAGACACAAAAAGCGGCGCAGAGCCTAAAGCTCTGCGCCGCTTTTGCTTTTAATTGAATCCTAATTAGAACAATTTCTCCAGGATCTCGTCAAAGGTCTCGCAGTAGAAATCGCAAAGGGGCTTGGTGCCGCTCTTTTCGATGTTGCCGCCGCCGATACCGATGGTGGGGAAGCCAGCCAGCTTGATGGACACGACGCCGGCGCCGCTGTCCTCGATGCCAACCACGTGGTTGCGATCCTCAAAGGGAATGCCCAGGCCAACACGGGCAACCTCTGCATACAGCCAGGGATGGGGCTTGGGAGAAAGCTCACCCAGAGTGCCCACGGAGCCTTTCCGCAGCGGGAAACCAGCGGTGATGGAAGCATCGTAGAAATCCTCCGCCTTCATGCCCATTTTCAGGGTATCAAAAGCAGACATGATCTCAGGCCATGCTTTCTCATACAGGCCGGAAGTAACAAGGCCGATCTTCACGCCTTTTTCCTTCAGCGCCAGGAGGAACTCCTTGATGCCGGGAGAAGGAACAAAGGCGCCCTCTTTGCCGCGGCCTTCCAGGATCTCGTTCATCTCCCGGTGGGTATGCTCAAAATAGAAGTCCCGGGCCTCTTCGATGCTCTTATCAGGGCAGTATTTGTTGATGCAGTATTTTAAATGCTCAGAAACACTGTGACCAGACACATAGGGCAGATCTTCTTCCGCCAGCTTAAAGTTGGGATCGCCCAGCAGGCTTGCGGTGGTCATTTCGATGATCCAGATCCAGAACTCTTCCGAGCGGACGCTGGTGCCGTCCAGATCCATCAAAACCGCTTTCAGGGGTTTTTCGAACTTCACTTCGTTTACCGGATAATAAGCCGGATAGCCCATAGCGGACAGAACGTAAGCAATGGTCTTATCCTCGTAAGCGATAAACTCCACTTTTCTGTCGCCGGTAGCAGTGATGGATTTTACGCCGTTTTTGCCGACCTCATGGAAGCCGTCGCTGCACTTGTCCAATTTGACGAAACCGCAGTCTTCGTCAAAGCAGCCGATGTCAGGAATAACAAAATAGCTCATCAAATATATCTCCTTCGTCTTTGCTTAAAATTAGCCTCCCCCTTAAATGAGGAAGGCTAATTTCAAATTCCGTTCGAATAATCCTTATTTCAGGATGAAGGTGAGGATCTTGTGCGGACCCATCTTCGCGGTGAACTTGCCGTCTTTGAAGTCCACATCGCGGATGTAGGATTCGTCCATCTTGGTCTCGATTACGCTCTTGACAGGCAGGATGGTGGAAACTTCCAGATCCAGATCTTCGCCGGTGATGTTCCACATACGGATGGTGGTGCCGTTGCCGTCTTCCGCCTGTTTGATGGCAGAGAACAGAACCTTATCATCATGATTGATTTTGATCAGGCTCGCGGAAACAGGCAGCACGCCGCTCTTCACAACACCCTTAACAGCGTTGATGCTGACTTTGAAGTCGTAAGCTTTCTGGAAGACATGACCCTGCTCCCAATCGCCCATATGAGGATACAACGCATACTCATAGGTGAGCTTGCCGATGGAGTGCTGGCCGGTGTACTGCGCCAGCTCGTCGGGAGTCATGTCGTTGTTGGCGGTCATGTAAGCGCGCTGGGTGCGCAGCAGGGTGAGCTTCATGGTGCGGTCAGCGTCATCCTGAATCTCGTACTCACGCAGGCCTTTGGTGAACAGCGCCAGACCCTCTTTGCCGTCGGACAGATCCACGAAGTTCTGCATGGGCTGGAACGGGAAGAATTTCTCCTGGTTGTCGCCGTCCTCGGTCCACTTGATGGTGCGTTTCGCAACGTCGAAAGCACTCTCAGAGATCGCCCAGTCGGTGTTGATGCCGGAGGGGAAGTTGACGCACAGTTTATGGTCACGGCACTCGTTGTCAAGAATGGTCTTGATCTTGAGCATCTCGGAACCTTTTTCCAGGGTGATGAAGTAGGTGATGGGCAGCTCCTTCATCTCGGTGAAGCGGTCTTTGCCGTCGATGGTGGCCGCAGCCGGAATCTTCATGGTCAGCTCAACCTTGAAGGTACCTCTGTGGAGGTTGGTCTCCATCAGGGTGATGTTGGCGACAGCGCCGTGGCTGGTCATGATGGGATTGCGGATGGGCTGGGTGCTCACGTGAGCGGAACCGGTCTCACCGGAATCGGTGAAGTAATGGAGGTTTTCCATGGTTCTGCCGGTCTTTTTATAGGTCATGGAGAAGGTACCGTTGGGGTTGATCTTAACCTTCAGGTTTTCGTTCTCCAACACGCCGTTGTCGCGGGCGATCAGCTTTCTGTTGTCGCCGATCTGGGGGAAGTACTCAAACTTCGGACCGCGGAACCGCAGCGCATAGGTCGCGTAACCCATTGCAGGAACCTCAGCCTCGATGAGGATTCTTCTTCTTCTGGCGGGGAATTTGATCGCCTTGGTGTCCATCTCACGCTCAACAGCGATCTTGATGTCCTCGCAGCCAAGCTCGGTGTAGTCAACCAGATTGCCGTCTTTGTCCACGATATCGTAGAACTCGTCGGTGTCGCCCATGCCGTCTACGCCGGTGTCAACTTTCACTTTCACGCCGCCCTTAGGAGTGTCGATTACCAGCGGAACGACTTCTTTTCTCGCATAAGGCAGGGTGTTGAACAGGGTGATGATGTGGTCATCTTCCTCAAAGTTTTTGCTGGAATCCACCTGATTGTACAGCGCGATAACGCTTCTGGCGGTAACTTCTTCCGCAACGGTCTGAGCCAGAGAGAAGTTGTACAGCATATCCTCATGAGCGCGGTCAACAGCAGCGCCGCAGATCGAGTCATGAGCATGGCACTTGAGCAGGTATTCCCAAGCACGGTTCAAGTTGGTGCGGGGATACTCTTTGCCGTAGAAGGAAGCGAAGGAAGCCAGAGGCTCCGCAGAGTTCATCAGGTAGTTTTCGCACTTGTCGTTGAGCATTTTCAGCTTCACACGGGAAGCATGAGTCGCACCCAGCAGGGAGTTGAAGTTGTTGTACTCCATGGTGGTGTAGCGCAGCTCGCCCTTGTGATGGTACATCTGATCCTCCGGCATAGCGGCACGGATGATGTCCATGTAATCGTCCAGAGACTCCTGAACAAACTCAACATCCTCGCTGACTTCGTTCATCTCGTCGATCATCTGGGGGAGGTATTTGTAAGGCTCGTCGTTATCCTCCATGTTCAGCGCCAGGAGGTGGTTGCCGATCTTGTAAGGCTCCGCCTGGTTGTAGATAGCGTTGATGCCTTTTTTCAGCACTTCCGGATCATGGTTGAAGTCAAAGTCCTCGTGGAGCAGCACAAACGCTTTCTCGTAGAGGTTCATGTCGGCCATGTGAACCGGAATCTGGGATTTGTCATATGTATAAGATAAATCCTTAGAGGGTTTGCCCAGCACGATGGGGTTGTGCACATAGAAGAACCAGTTGGTACGGGTTACTTCATCGAAGGTGCGCAGGGTGTCCAGCGTGGAGCCGTCGGCGCCTTCCCATTTAAACAGAGGAGTCTTGATGACATAGTGGTTGGTTCCCCGATAGAAGATCGCGGTGTCGATGTCAAAGCCGCGGTAGATCTGGGGAAGCTGGGAGGGCTGGCCGTAAGAGGTAGCCGTATAACCGGACTTCATGCCGCCGCCGTACTCTTCCGCCATTTTGTGGCCCCACAAAAGGTTGCGGATCAAAGACTCAGGAGCAACGGTGTTGGTCTCCGGCAGGGTGTACCAGTTAACAACCCACATTTTTTTGTCTTTAATGAGCTTTTTGATTCTTTCTTTGTTCTCCGGACGGATGGTGAGGTAGTCCTCGATAACGATCATACCGCCGTCGACGCAGAAGCATTTGTAGTCCTTGTTGTTTTCGAGAACGTTGATGATGTTGTCCATCAGGTCAACCAGTCTCAGTTTGGACTGCTCAGCAGTATGGCGCCACTCTCTGTCCCAGTGGGTACCGCTGACTACGTGCATGGTATACTTTTTAGCCAATTTAATACCTCCTAATGCTGATTTATCTTAAAAAATTAGCCTAAAGTGATGGGACAAGCCCATAAAATTACGTCTCAATTATACTTGATAAAAATACCAGTGTCAAGTATTTACAGGCAACTATTTGCAACAAATTTTAACAAAGAAATCGGATTCTTGGCAGGGCTTTTTTGTAGGGACCCCCCCTGTTTTTTTAAAAAAATTTTTTCAGGGATTTTTGCGCTCCGCAGCGTTTCTGGAACCCCGGTAAACTCACCCTTTTCAGCTTTAAAAACATGGCAAACTGTCTGATTATGGACGGTGTATTTTGGCGAAAAGATGCAACAAAAGTTGTTGCTTTTAGCCGGGGGATATGCTATATTGTGATTGTTTCAAAAACTCTCCCTTATCAGGGCAAAGGGTTTGACAAAAAATTACCATACTATATTAATCGTTAGGAGGGTACCATCATGGACCTCGCAAATCAATCCACCTTCCCTCTTGGAAAGGCCACCGAAGGCGAGAACAGCGCCTGCTTTACCGTTTCTTGTTCCAGCGCTGTGACCGCACAGGTTGTCGATGCTGCAAGCGGCAGCGTCCTTGCCAAACGGGAAATCTCCCCCAAGCTGCTTGCTGAAAGCAAAGACTTTAAACTCAACTTTATCTGCGACGGAGACGTTCAGGCAGAACTGAAAATCTCCTCGGCGGACAAAGCGGACGTTACCGGTGTTACACTGGTTCCCTTTTTGAAAGAGCTCACCTGGCCGGTTAAACAGCAGCTTCCCTCTTTTAACAGCCCGGAAAAGACGCTGGATTATCTGGATGTCACGGATTTCTCCCGGGATGAAAAGCTGATGGTCAGCTGCCTGAAAGGCCTTGTCAACCGGGTAAAACCCCGCATTCACACCTGCGAGGGAAATCTCCACGACGCTACCACCTGGCCCAAAAATATCGGTCTCACCTTAAACGAGGTAACCGATCCCTTTGCGCTGATTGAAAAGTACAAAGACGCTGTAAACGGCCTGATTATCATCGACAGCGAGCAGGAAGCCACTGTAAACCTCGCCACCTCTGCGGCGGCGGTCAAAAACGCCCTGGCGGTATCCGCTGAGCTGGCCGACAAGCTCACCGCTCAGTTCGGCTTCCCGGTTCTGGAAGATTACCGGGGCAAATTCAAAGACATGTTCGAGGTATACAACTACCTGTATGACCGCTATCTCCCCGAGATGAACCACCGCATTTTAGCGAGCCTGGATCCCCAGGCGGGCGGCTGCTTAAGGGAATACACCGTCGCTGTGAAAGCGGCTGTGGTTTGGTTTGACCCCCGGAAGGTTG
>CALXBH010000019.1 GCA_944386475.1 uncultured Clostridia bacterium
CAAAAAGCAACTTGCTGTTCGCGAACGGGCTTACAACCATTTCCCTATGCGGCCTCTTAACTGGCGGTCTCCTAAACATGTTTTATCTAGTTTCTCTCATGTGTAACACTTCATTGACAAACCTACAGCTCGCCGATTTTTTAATATGACGGCAGAAAACCGAAACCATAGCGCTTTTTAGTTTGTCCTGTTTTGCCTTGGGCCGTTGTTGACGCAGGTATACATTTATGCTACCATATAAACAATAATTTCCAGAATAGCAACCCAAAAAAGGGGGATTTTGATGGAGAAGACGAGCGATGCCGCAGAAAAAGAGACGGGCTTTTCTGACAGTAAGAAGGTCTTCCGTCTAAAAAGCCGGCTTCCCGATATTTTTTATAAGCCGTATGTGTTCCCGCTAATTGGGAGCATAGTGGTTTTGTTAAGCTTTGTGCCAGCCTTTTTGCTGGGATCCGGGAGCGCGGTGATCCTGCACGATCAGCTTGACGGCGAGGTTTTTACCTATATCCTGCGCGCCCGTCACCCAGGGGCGTCCGCATTTGCGGAATTTATGAACGGGCAGGCCTCCACTTCTCTGATGCTGGCATCCCCGGGAACGACCTTGTTTTATTTTCTGCTGCCGCCGTTTTGGGCGTTTTTGGCAAATGAGGTTTTTGTAGCGCTAACAGCTTTTACGGGAATGTATCTATGCCTGCGGCAATTAGTGCGCCGCCGGTGGATTGCCTGGATTGTCGCTGTGTTGTTCAGCCTTCTTCCGTTTTACTCTGTTTACGGGCTGTCGGTGATGGGGCAGCCGCTGCTTGTTTATGCATGCCTGCGGATTCTGAAAGGAAAAAAGCCGTGGGTATCTTGTGTTCTCGCAGGGGTGTTTGGCCTTTTTTCTTCCCTTGTACTGGTGGGATATGCCGACTGCCTGCTTCTTTTAGCGGCGGCCATTGCGCTAAGCTTTCGCCGCCACCCTTCTGTCCGCTGGTTTTGGCTTTTACTGGGCATCTTAACGTGTGTCTATCTTGTGCTGAACAGCAATTTGCTGGGCCAAATGCTGTTTTCTGTGGGGGATATCACCCATAAATCAGAAATGGTTGCCCAGTATGATCCAGCGAAAGCTTGTTTCCAGGAGCTTTTAACACAAGGCATGTATCATGCGGAAGCTTTGCATACGGATTTGCTGCCCTGGTGCTGCGCTGTGCTGGGCGGTGTGTTTATCGCCTATGGATGGCTGTCAAAGTCTTTGCGCCGCCGGGCGTGGATGTTGGGTTCTTTGTTGGGCATGGCTGTTTTCATCGCCGGGTTTTACGCTTTTTGGCGATGGAAGCCGGTGGTGGAGATCCGCAACGATATCGGCGGTTTTCTTACTTCTTTTCAGGCGGATCGCTTTTACTGGCTCTATCCCTGTATCTGGTATCTGATTTTCGGGTTTGTATTGTATTTTATCACGGTATCTTTTGTCCCCAAAGCCCACCGGGTCACCAAAATAGCCTGCGGAGCCTTAACGGCGGTGCTGTTGCTGACCATGGGCAGCACGATTTTCGACCACAGCGGGTTTAAGAAAAACCTTGTCCGTCTCACGGAGCCGGAGACCACAGCGTCGTTTGAAAACGTCTCTTGGGATGAGTTTTTCAGCCCGGGACTGTTTGAAGACATCAAAGGGTATATCGGCCGGGAGCCGTCCTCCTATCGGGTGGCGAGCGTGGCGCTTTATCCATCGGTTCCGCTGTATAACGGTTTTTATTGTATTGACGGGTATTCCAACAACTACAATGTGGACTATAAGCACGCTTTCCGGGAGATCATTGCTCCTGAGCTGGAAAAAAGCGAGGAACTGCGAACGTATTATGACAATTGGGGAAGCCGGTGCTACCTGTTTTCCAGTGAGCTGGGGAAAAACTATTTCTTCACCAAAGACAGCTCAAAGGTGCTTGAGGATTTAACGTTGTCCCATGAAGGTTTAAAAAACATGGGGTGCGACTACATTTTATCCGGCTTGCAGATTGGGTCGCCTGAACAGTCCGGCCTTGTGTTTTTGAAATCCTTTGAAAATGAAGAAAGCCCTTATCGGATTTATTTGTATCAGGTACAGTGATTTTTGCCGGTTGACAGATTGAAAGGAGCGCTGCAAAACATAAGTTTTGCAGCGCTCCTTATCGTTTAAGAGAAGACCCTTTTATTTTTCGCCTGCTTTGTCCCGCGCCCGTTCTTTATTCCTGTCCCGGACATACTCCTTGGTGGTCGAGACCACCACGCCGCTTAATCCGATGACGCCGATCAGGTTGGGGATAGCCATCAGGCCGTTTAAGGTGTCCGAAATGTCCCACACTGCCCGCAGGCTGATGTTGGAGCCCACGACGATCAGAAGGATAAAAACAATACGGTAAAAGAGGATCATCTGTTTGCGCTTGAACAGGTATTCCACACACCGCTCCCCGTAATAGGACCAGCTGACGATGGTGGAGACCGCAAAGAACACGGTGGAAATCCCGATAAAATAGGTGGCAAAGTCCCCCAGGGTCTGGGAAAACGCTTCGGAGGTAAGCGCGATGCCGTCCAGCCCGCCGTCCCATATGCCGGAGGTGAGGATGACAAGGGTGGTCAGAGTGCACATGACGATGGTGTCGGTGAACACCTCGAAAATCCCCCACATGCCCTGCCTGACCGGGCTGTCGGTGTCCGCGGCGGCGTGGGCGATCGGCGCGGAGCCAAGGCCCGCTTCGTTGGAAAAAACTCCCCGTGCAAAGCCGTAGCGGAAGGCGTTGACCATCACATACCCGGCCGCGCCGCCGCCCACGGCCTCCAGCCGGAAGGCGCCTTCAAAGATCAGGGAAAACGCCTCCGGAAGTCGGCCGGCGTTAATCACCAGTACCACCAGCGCCCCGAGGATATAAAAGATCGCCATAAAGGGGATGAATTTTTCGGTGATCTGGGCGATACGCTTGATGCCGCCGATGACGATAAAGGCGATGATGACTGCAATGATCACACCGGTAAGCATGGGGCTTAAACCGAAAGCGCTTTTCAGCGCCCCCACGGCGGAGTTTGCCTGGGCCATATTCCCGATGCCGAAGGAAGCAAGGATACAGAACACAGCGAACAGCCCGGCCAGCCATTTCACGCCCAGCCCGTCCCGGAGGTAGTACATGGGGCCGCCCCGCCAGTTGCCGTCTTCGCCCTTTTTCCGGTATTTGATGGAGAGGAGAACCTCCGCGTATTTGGTCATCATGCCGAAAAAGGCGCTGATCCACATCCAAAAAACAGCGCCCGGCCCGCCCAGCACAATGGCGGTGGCAACCCCAACCAGATTGCCGGTGCCCAGCGTTCCCGCCAGGGCGGTGGTCATCGCCTGAAAGGGGGTAATGGCGTTTTTATCTTTCTTTTTGGTTTTATCCTTGTTTTTTCCAAACAGGCTCCCCAGGGTGCAGCGGCAGATCTCCCCCGAGCGCCGGACCTGGAAAAAGCCGGTGCGCAGGGTGAAATACAGCCCGGAACCCGCCAGCAGAATCAACAGCACCGGGCCCCAGATGATGCCGTTTATAAACTGGTTGGCTTGTTCGATCCATTGGATCACTTGTTGGAGCAGTTGCATGGTTTGGTCTCCTTTACCGGTATTTTGATCGAAAGGGGAGTTTGACAAAAGCTTGTCAAACAGATATTGTTTATCATAACACACTTTACAGGCAAAAGGGAATAGTTTTAGCGTAGACAAATGAAAAAAAGAAGGGTATAATAACACTACACAGTGTATGACGGCTTGTCAAAGTTCATGCGGAAAGGAAAGATGCGGGATGCTTATAGCGGTGGATATCGGCAGCACCAATGTGTCCATAGGCGTTTTTGATGGTGAAAGCCTTGTCTGCCGCACCGGAATGCGCACCCTTCCGCTGCTCCCCAAAGAGCAGCTGGGCGTCCAGGCGGCGCTTTTGCTCGCCGGCAAGGGGATCGAGCTTTCTAAAGTTACCGACGGGATCATTTCCAGCGTGTCGGCTCCGGCCACGCCGGTGTTTTCCGCCTGGCTGGAAGAGCTTACTGGCCGGCCGCCCCTTGTGGTGTCCGCCGGGATCAAAACCGGCCTGCGCATGCGCCTTTCCAATGCGGCGAGCTTAGGATCCGACATGGTCTGCGCCGCCGTGGGGGCCCTAAAGCGCTATGCCCCGCCTGTTATTATCGCCGATCTGGGAACGGCCACGACGATCACCTGCGTGGACCGGGACGGTGTTTTAATAGGCCGCGCCATTATGGCGGGGGTGGGTATCAGCCTTTCGGCGCTTAAGGAGCATACGGCGGCGCTTCCCTGGGTGGAGGCCAAAGTTCCCGCTCACCTGGTGGGGATGGATACGGCGGAAGCGATCCAATCCGGGGCGGTTTACGGCGCAGCCAGCATGGTGGATGGGATGTGTTCCCGCTGCCAGCAGGAGATCGGGGAGGACGCCACCCTTATCATGACCGGCGGATACGGGGAACTCATTAACCCCCTTTGCCAGAAATCCTATCAGCTCCATCCCGACCTGGTGCTGGAGGGGCTCAAAGCGATCTTTGACAAAAACAACCGGGAATAAACTGTGAATAAAAACGCACCGTATCTTTAAAAGAAAAGAACGGCAGCAGGAGGTTTTTATCATGACAACGAGCAGTAGGACGAGCGGCAGGAAGTCTAACCAGAAAATCAGGCGGATGGTTCTTTTGGCCATGTTCAGCGCGATTATCGTGCTTTTGGGTATCACCCCGCTGGGTCTGATCCCCATCACCCCGCTTATGAAGGCGACGACTTTGCACATTCCGGTGATTATCGGCGCGATTTTGCTGGGCCCAGCAGATGGAGCGATCTTGGGCGGCGTTTTCGGAATTATGAGTTTTATAAGCAACAGCTTTCTTTCCCCCGGCATCACGTCGTTTGTCTTTACGCCCCTTCAAGTCCTTCCGGGTACGGATCACGGGAGCTTATTAAGCTTACTTATATGCTTTGTGCCCCGTATTTTGATCGGCGTGACAGCGGGGTATACCTTCCGGCTGATTAGCCGGTTTGACAAATCCAAGATCGGAGCCTGCGCCGCGGCGGGCGTTGTGGGATCGGTGGTCAACACGGCTCTGGTATTTGGCGGCATCGCTTTGTTTTTCGGGCCGGAATACGCCGCCGCAAAAGGCGATGTGCTTTTGGCGGCGATTATGGGGATGATTGTGACCTACGGGATTCCCGAAACCATCGTGGCGGCAGTATTAGCAGCGCTTATCTGTAAATCACTGTTTGTATTTATGGATAAAAGGCGTTCTTAATAAATAGAGAAAAGGTCGTTCCGGCTCTTCGTACAAACGGCGAGCCGGAATTTTTATGGGATATTTTTGTCCTGTGCGGGAAGAATTTGCCTGAAGAGCTTTTGTTTTTGTCGAAGCTATGGTATAATAACCAGCAGAGCAAATCATCGTGCTTTTAGCACGATGATTGAGAGTTTCCCATGCCGGCCAATCAAAACGGCCGGCATTTGGCCGGATGGCCAAACCAGGAAACATCCCGGTTATTATACGTTATTTTTATGGCATCCGCCTCGCCCCTAACAGGGCAACCGGCGGAAATGCCAATTATACCATTCGCACGCTGTGCTCATGGTATA
>CALXBH010000020.1 GCA_944386475.1 uncultured Clostridia bacterium
CCGTCGCGTAAACATTGCCGCTGTAATTGGGTTGCCACATTTCAAAGCTCTGCTTTCCTGAAGCGTAAAGATCGCTTTGCTTTATGTCAAAGGGGCAGCCGCCAAACAGCGAGATGATCTGTTCCCGTATTTCGCTTTCCGTCGCTTCACGGTAGGTCATCGCCCCCGTCTCAAAGTCCACCAGGCAGTCTTCTCCGGTATACAAGTAGCAGAAAGCGTACTGCACCGCCGGGTTTACCGGAATGTCGGCGGCAGACTGGAAGGAGGAGACCGCCATCAGATTTTTTAATTCATATGCCTGTTTGACATAGCGGAGTGGGTCGAGGCCTTCGGGCAGTTCTGCCTGCAGGGTGACGGAAATCCCCTGCTCATCCAAAACGGAATTTCCTGTGCCGTCTGCCTGTCCTGAGGGGCCGGCGGATTCAGAGGGGTCGCCCGTCTGAGAAAGACTGCCTGATTCCCCCGAGGCTAAGCCCTCCACTGTTTGATAGCGGCGCTGGGATAAGAAAAAAACAGCGGTCAAGACGCATACTGCCACAAGTAGAACGCAGACAATTGCTATAACGACGTTTTTTCGGTTGATAAATTCGCTAATTTTCATAGAGCCACCTCTTTTTTACATATGCCGTTTCAGGCAAAAAAGCAGGAAACAATCATTTTTAAGCAATAAAAAAAGCTGCAAACTGTTTCAAGATGTCCGAAACAGTTGCAGCCAGACGGGCGTAGTGTAATACCTTAGCCTCTCGACTTTGCGTCCTTGATTTTCATCAAGTTTGCCGAATTCGATTCCATATGCAATTTTGTAATAAATAGATATAAACCTACCACGATAATATATGATTAGTATATAGGCAAAAAAGCCGTTTGTCAATAGTTTATATGACATTTCTGGAATAAAAATGAAAACAAGCGGGAGGGACAGCCGTGCCTTAAAAAATATTGATGCAGAAATTTTATATGGCCGTAGAGCAAAATCGAAAAATTCATGATATTTGTCAGATCAGTGAACCCAGGAGGAAAAAATGCAGCATAAAATTTCAGATCATAACCTTATTGACCAGTTTGAAACATATTTAATTCAGGAAGAAAAAAGCAGGGCTACCGTTGAAAAATATTTGCGGGATGTCCGCTGTTTTTTTGTCTTTCTAAGCAACAGGACAGTAACCAAAGAAGTCACTGTTGCCTATAAAAAATATCTTTCTGAGCAGTATGCTCCGGCAAGTGTCAATTCCATGCTGGTAGCGCTCAATGTTTTTCTGCGGTTTGCCGGGGCGTCGGACTGCTGTGTGAAGCTAATGAAAATACAGCGGCAGATATTCTGCCGCGAGGATAAAGAGCTGACCAAGGGGGAATATCAGCGGCTGGTGAAAGCCGCCGGCAGCACGCAGCTTTCCTACGTCATACAGACGATCTGCGGAACGGGAATCCGGGTGAGCGAGTTGCAGTATATTACGGCAGAAGCTGTGCGCAGCGGAAGGGCGTCGGTAACCTGTAAAAATAAAATGCGGGTGATTTTTATCCCTGCGCCTCTTCAAAAGCTGTTAACGAAATATATGAAAAAAGCCGGCGTGACGACCGGTCCGGTATTTGTAACAAAAAACAAAAAGCCATTGGACCGCAGCTGTATATGGCGGAACATGAAAGCTTTGTGCCAAAAAGCGGGAGTTAACGCCGAAAAAGTATTCCCTCACAACCTGCGGCATCTTTTTGCCCGAACTTTTTATTCGCTGGAACGGGATATTGTACGGCTGGCGGATCTGCTTGGGCACAGCAGCATAAATACAACACGGATTTACACCACTGAAACCGGCAGCCAACACATCAGCCGCCTGGAACGGGTACAAGCCGCCTTATTAACATAATGCAAATTATGTTGCAAATAGAAAGAGACAACGATTTTTGTTACAATAAAAGGCAGGGAAAAGATATATAAATTATCCTTTGATAATAAAAATGCGTACATAAAAAAAGCCGGGGAATGAAAATGAAAAAACTCCAGCTTGATTTTTATACTTTTTTTATAAAAATTTTATAAAACTGCTATCAAGCTTTCTTTTTGCGAGTAGAAATCTTGCTAAAAACAGTTTTATGTGCTACAATTTTAGTGCTTAAAATATTTTTTTATAGTAAAAATCAACATAATTGCATTATGTTTCTATTATTCTTTTTGCAAGGGAGAGGTATCGCTGTGTCTATTTAAGACAACTTAAAAAAGCCTTTTCGATAAAAGAGGTATTTTTGCTGCACTTTTTGATAAATTATAGGTTTTAAATTTTATTTATGGTTATGGGATTAAAGAGGGAGCATATGACATATTTAGGTTTTAGAGTGAAAAAAGAGGAATTCCTAAAAAAATCTGTTGCGGCTAATCGCATTATACTGCGCCTCTGCGCGATTTTTGTGCTGATTATAGAGTGCGTGAATATGATGCGTGTCCTGTTTTTATCGGGTGCCGGCCTTGGAACACTGAATAACCGGATTTATTTTGGGTTTTATCTGTTGTATTTTATATTTGGCACGTTGTTTCTAATGCTGGATGTATGTTTTAAGCTGTCTGAAAAAACCAGGAATTTAGTCTATATGGCAACCGGCAGTGCGTTTTTGCTGTGGCATACGTTGTTTAATGTATACGACATATACCGGTCGGATGCCGTTGGCAACTTTACCATTATAACCGCCGTTGTGGCATTTTCATCCCTGTTTATTATGCGGCCGGTTTATGCTATGAGCAATTTAGCTGCTAATTATCTGATTTTTGTTTTCTTTCTTCAAAGCCGCTTTAGTTCAGGGGAGGTTATTAATTTTACTATTACGATTTTACTGTGCGCCGTAATCTATTTTGTGCGCTACAGACATTTTTGTATAGAGGTGTCACAGGAAAACAGGCTCAACGACGTTCAGTATCAGCTGTCTGAAACCCGCCGAAGCTTACAGCTGTCGGTGGAGCAGTATGAGCTGATTAGAGAAATGGGAAGCTCTGTGATGTTTGAATGGGATATTAACAAAGATATCATACGCTTTTCAAAAGAATGGACAAAATGGTTTGATACTTCGGAAGAGATCGTCCATCTGGAAAAGTACATAAAAAATTCGGACAAACTATCGGATGAAATAAAAGAGGTTTTATTTCGGTGCATGCAGAATATTAGGAATGATGCCGGCTTTCAGAAACAAGAGCTGTTTTTGCCGATGAAAACAGGAAAAAACGGCTGGTTTGAACTTCATGCCGTCGCACAGACAGATGCGCAGGGCAAGCCGGTATACGGTTTGGGGATGCTTTCAGACATTACCGAGCGCAATGAAAAATTGCACCGTCTGGAACGGGATATCAGGCGGGATCTTTCCACCGGCGTCTTTAACAAAGCGGAAATAGAACGTTACGGTGAACAAAAGCTTAAAGAGCTGCGTAAAGGCGAAATGCTTGCCGCTTTAATTCTTGATATGGATGATTTCAAGGATATAAACGATCACTACGGCCATCCTGCGGGAGATTATGTGCTGAAAAATGTAGCGGATATAATGTTTGAAAAAGCGCCGATGGGGGCCAGGGTAGGGCGTATTGGCGGAGATGAGTTCCTTGTGCTGCTGGCGACAGATAACGTGTGGGTGCTCTATAATTACGGAAAAGAGCTTGTAGAAGAAGTTTCTAAGATCAAGTGGCAGGGAAAAGATATCGGGGTCAGCTGCAGCATCGGATTTTCTGCTGCAAATGAAAAAACGAACTATCAGGAGTTATACAGAAACGCGGATGACGCTTTATATCACGCAAAGCAATCTGGAAAAAGACAGATTTTAAACTATAACGCCGGTGCCGGGCGGCCGCCGGAAGAAACTGACACAGCTGTGCGGCAAAAGAATTGATATTAAACAGGGCAGGATGTGAAAGATTGGAAAGGTGCAGAAAAAACTATGGATGAAAAAAAGCTAAGAAAGCAGCTTGTGAGAATGGCTGTCATCATTATATGCAGCAGCGCCGTACTGTGCGCCGTGGTTATCGGTGTTTTTGCCTATATTCTGCGGGCTTCCCATGAAGCGGATCACACACAGATGGAGACTGAGACCCAGGAGTATGAAAACCGCATCTTAATACAGCTGGATAAAAATCTGCAAACCTTAGCAACCCTTTCCACGTCTTATGAAGTAAGCGACGTTGTGGAGGATCCCCAAAAGCTGGAACAAAGCATTGTGGAAACCAATAAGGTCACTTCTTTTGTGAGCATGGCGTATATTCCCCGAAAGGGGGAGGGCGTTCTTAATACGCCCGGACACGGCACGCGGAATGATTTTTCTTTGAACGATTGCAGCGAATACGCAAAAGAAGCGATACAAAGGTCGCTGCAAGGGGAAAACGCCATCTCAAAAATGTTCGACAGCGAAGTTTCTGACACCAAACTATTTGTTTACAGCGTTCCGGTTTATCAGGACGGCAGCATTGTCGGTGCGCTTGCCGCCAGCGATACGCTGGACATTTTTAAGGACATTGTAAACGGCAATACGGTGATGGGCGGCCGGGGATATATCCACATTCTTGACGCCAAAGGCAACTTTTTGGTCCGCTCGGAAAATACGCTTGTAAAGGAAAGCGTAACGTCTATTTTTGATGGGCCGTATCTTTCTGAAAACGCTAGGTCAATGGCTCAGAATGCATTTTCCAATCGGGAAAGCATGTTCGGCGACTTTGAATACCGGGGTGAAAAATGCCATTTTTATTTAGAGCCGATGAATTTTAACGGCTGGTATCTATTCTGTGCGGACAGGCGCTGGAGTGCCATTCTGCCCTTTGGAAATACGATCCTGCTTATTGGCGGCGCCTTTATTTTCATCCTTCTGTTATCACTTGTTCTGCTGTGCATTGGATATCATAAATTCCGCAAAAGCGCTGCGCTTTTGCTGCAAATGGCCTATTTTGACTCGGTTACCGGAGCCAGGAATACGGTGAGTTTTGACAGGGACTTTACAGAAATATCTAAAACTAAAAAAAATTATACGATTGCCGCTTTGAATGTGCACAATTTTAAGGGCGTCAACGACTTGTTTGGTATTGCCGGCGGCAATAGGGTATTGTGCTATATCAAGCAGGTAATTGAAGAGAATTTGAAAGAAGGCGAGATTTTTTGCCGCGCCGCTGCGGACATGTTTTATATTTTGTTTTTTGGGACGGATAAACAAGCGCTTACAACAAGAGTGGAGCAGATCATTACCACCGTACGAGAAGCGACTACTCATGCGGATTACAGCTATGAGGTTTCCCTTTATTCGGGCCTGGCGGTGCAGGGGGATCGTGAAAAGGCTTTGGTAGCTTTGCAGAGCATTCAGCACACCCACCGCATTAATACGGCGTTTTATAACGCTGAGCTGCATGAAAAGCTAAGGAAGAAAAACATTATTGAAAGCTATATGCAGACGGCTTTGCAGAATAAGGAATTTAAGCTTTTCCTGCAGCCGAAATACAGTTTTAAGGACGATTCGCTGGCAAGTGCTGAAGCGCTGGTGCGCTGGCAAAAGCCGGACGGTTCGTACCGGTATCCTGATGAGTTTATACCGCTGTTTGAAGAAAACGGCTTTTGTATTAAACTGGACCTATATATGGTGGAAAGGGCCTGCGAACAGATCCGCGGCTGGATAGATGCCGGAATAAAGCCTATTCCCATTTCTGTGAACCAGTCGAAACTCTTGTTTTTGGACCGGAATTATCCTGCGCATTTAGAGGAGATTGTAAAACGTTATAACGTTCATCCTTCTTTCATAATGCTGGAAATTTTAGAGGATCTCGCTGCAAGCGATCTGGGGCAAATTAATGCACAGATCGAAACGCTTCACGCAAAGGGCTTTAAAGTCTCTATGGATGATTTCGGAAGCGGATATTCCTCCCTAAATATGTTGTATCAGCTAAATATTGATGAGCTGAAATTCGACCGGGGATTTTTACGTCAAGGGCCAGAAACCAATCATGAGCGGCGGCAGATTATCCTGGAACAAATTATCCAGTGCGCGCAAAAATTTGGCATTTCCACGGTGGCAGAGGGTGTGGAAACGAAACAGGACAGGGACAATATGGCGATCCTTGGCTGCGATTACGGACAGGGATATTTTTACGAGCGGCCCATCAGCGCCGCGCAGTTCAGTGAAAAGTATATGAATGGCAGGCGATAATAAAGTAAAGTTTTGCCGCCGGTGAGACGGGCAACATTGAAAAGCATAGGTCCGGTTGACGGTTTTGCTTATTTTGTGCGGCTGTACCCATAAGTGAAGCTGTGAAAACACAAATATCCGCAAACGCAAATATGTACAGGACAATAAAGCAAAACAAAAGCTCCGTATTCATGACAACTCATGGATACGGAGCTTTTTACCGTAGAAAGATCAGATCGTTTTGCTGTGCTCTTATTTAACAGCAGCCGAATCCTCTTTCTGGAATTCGGTCACTGTTTCATAGGCGGTTTGGCTCAGCGCCTGGTTGACAGAACCTTTGGCCTCCGCCGGTTTTGAGAACATGGTGCTAAACATGGTGTAGGCAGCCAGCTGAGAACCGATGGGGGAGGCGTGGCGGCCATCTGCGTCAAACAGGTCAATATGGGGGTGGCTGCGGGTGAATTTCCATATGGCAAGCCCCACCGGAGCTACCACTGAGCCGCTGAGCTTTTTGGACAGTTCCCGGTAGGCGTTGGCCATCCTCGTCTGGCCTTCGGGATTGTCTTTTTTCTCCCAGGTCATATAGAGGATTTTTTTGGAGCGGGTGTTTTGAATATACCGATCGATCTCGGCGGCAGATTCAAACATTAACTCCTCATCATTAAAAGGATGGGCCAGATGTTGTAAAATAATGTAATCATAGTTCCCGTACAGGATGTTAAAGCGCACTTCCGGCTCCGCCCGGTGGTAATCTAACCCCTTGCCGCCGTGGGCCAGCATGACAACCTCAGCGTTGATGCCGTTTTCTTCACAGATGCGCTGGAACAGATGAGGCATGTCGTTATAATAGGTGTGGCTGTTGCCGATAAACAAAAACTTCACAAAACATCCTCCTTTATGAAGCAGGGGCAGCATCCTTACAGACATCCACCCATTCTTTAGCCTGGGAAGTTTCCCAAAGCTGTTCAATGGTGAGTTCGATGGCGGTGTTTTGGCTGCCGCAGGCGGGGAACACCGTTTCAAACCGCTTTAAGGATTCATCCAGATACACCTTAACAGCTTCGTTTTGGATAGCAAAGGGACATACGCCGCCAACGGGATGTCCGGTCATCGCCAAAACCTCTTCCGGGGAGAGCATTTTCGCCTTACAGTGAAAGGTCTCTTTAAACTTTTTGTTGTCAATTTTGCAGTCGCCTGCCGTGACGATTAGCGCACAGCCGCCCTCGGCCTGGAATGAGAGTGTTTTGGCGATCCGGGCGGGGATGACGCCCAGCGCTTTGGAAGCGAGCTCTACCGTGGCGCTGGACTCATCCAGTGTCAGAATCCGGCCGCCCAGAGAAAACTGATCCAAATAACTGCGTACTGCTTGTACGGACATGGTAAAAACAACTCCTATGCTGTATTCGTTTACATGTCCTTTATTATACTTCCTTTTTTCTAGGATTTCAATTTGATTGCCGAAAAATTCTGAAAATGTTATAATTTCTTTTACAATAGGGAAGGAGAGAGTCATGCGGTATCAAGCAGTATCAAAAGCCGTTTTTTTGGAACGGCCCAACCGGTTTATCGCTTATGTTCGCCTGGATGGCCAGACAGTCGTTTGCCATGTAAAAAACACCGGCCGATGCCGGGAACTATTGGTTCCAGGCGCGGTGGTATATGTGGAAAAAAGCGGAAATCCTAAGCGCAAAACCATGTATGACCTGATTGCGGTGGAAAAAGGAGAAAGGCTGATTAATATGGACTCCCAGGCGCCCAATAAGGCGGCCGGGGAGTGGTTAAAAAAAGGCGGGCTGTTTTTGCCCGACGTTATAAAGCCCGAATACCGGTATGGGAATTCCCGCTTTGATTTTTATCTGGAAGGACAGGGGCGAAAGGCTTTTGTGGAGGTAAAAGGGGTCACCCTGGAACAAGACGGCGGAGTCTATTTTCCCGATGCGCCGACCTTGCGGGGAACAAAGCATGTAAAGGAACTGGCCGCCTGCATCCAGCAGGGATTTGAGGCCTATCTTCTGCTGGTCGTCCAGATGGAAAACGTGCGTTTTTTCGCCCCGAACGACCAAACGGATCCCGCCTTTGGAAAAGCTCTGCGGGAGGCCGAAAGCCAGGGGGTTAGCATTCTGGCCTATGACTGCATGGTAAAGCCTGACGTTATGAAGCTAAAAAAACCTGTCCCTGTTTTGCTTTCCGGCAGCGAATCATTCTAAAAGGTTTTAAGTGCAAAGGCCCTGGCAAATATTGTGCACGATGCACTAATTTAACCATAAAAATAAAAGGATATTGATTTTATTTGTGTTTTGTGCCATAATGAATTACATGGTTGATTCATTATATTAATGTACGATCAGCTATAGAAAGAGAAAGGAACGTGCCAATATGAAACGATTTTTAGGCGCACTTATGGCTGTGGTATTTCTGGCTGCCAACACATCGATTTTGACGACTGCGGCGACCATAATGCCGACAGTTGAGACGGAAAGCACTATTTCCTGGCCTGCGGATCAGGCGCTCCCCACCTTTGGAACCCCGGCGGAGCTCATACGGGCGGTGGATGTCAGCACCCAGTCCTATGACACGCAGGTTCTGGCGAGAACTTTCCAGGGGGTTATCAACCGCACTCAGCCTCGGATTGCGGTGCTGCAAGGTTCTGAGCACGGCAGTTTGACAACCTGGCTTAATAACATGGGGCTGCGGTATTCTCAAACGTCGGATCTGGATGGCCTTGTGCGGCAGTATGCCGACGAGATCGCAGGTTCCATCATTTACGATGAGTCCAGGATGGACACCATCAATGTAGCTACCACTTTGGCCGGCCTTTATGACTGTATCGTAGTGTCTCCCACTATGGCGCAGCGGTATAACGATCAGTTCGGTTTGGAGATCAAGATGGACCTTCGCACCGAGATCCCCGCCGACATCGACACCAATGTGGAGATTTACAACTGGATGTATGAACATTACCGCCCGGGCAATACCTATGGGAATCCGGAATATAACACCCGGATGGTGGTAGGATTGAATCCCGGCAGCAGCGGAGCTTCCGGCGGCCATACCGGTACCCGCGATCTGGCAGTGGCGATGAATGCGCCGGTTTTCTGGCTGGATCCCGGCTCGGCGAGTGACACGGACAGTGCGGAGCGGGCCTGCCTGGAGCAGTTTGTGACATCAAATGTCGAGTTTGATAAAGCGGATTCTGAAGGCAATCCTTTCTATATGGGCTGGTGGCCCAGTGAGGAACGCGGTATCCGCTGGGCGACTGAACGGGGTTGGCCCACGGTTCCTTCCGACAACTTTGAAAACTACACGCTTTATTCCAGCTTGTCCCAGGAGGTTTCCCCGCCGGAAACTCCTGCGAAACCTGATCTGGAGAATAAGATTTACGTCGCCCTTGTCATCAGCGACGGCGATAACATCGCCTATAACGAAAACGCTATGCGGGTAGGCCATCTGTGGGGCGACTCTAACCGGGGCGATGTGCCGATTTCCTGGACGATTTCTCCCGCGCTGTTGGATGCTGCACCCCAGATGCTGGAGTACTATTATCGAACGGCTACCCCCAATGACAACTTAGTTTGCGGCCCCAGCGGCATCGGCTATACCCGTGCCTCCAACTGGTGGCAGCCGTCAGAAGCCACAGGTTTCTGGTGGACCCTTCATTATTTGACCGAGCATTGGCCGAGCGATGAGTTTATCGCCAACTACGCCAAGATGACCAACGAGTACTTTGAAAAGACCAATATGAATCTGGTTACCTTCTGGCGTACCGTCACCATGGATCAGATCAATATTTTCAGCGATTTTGAAAACTTCCCCTCCCTGCTGGGGACTACTGTGATGGAGCAAAACGCCAGCACAGGCGATACTACTTTAAAGTATTCCGACAGCGATGTGGCCGTCATGTATATGGGCGGCGGCGCCAACAACAACGGTCTTAACGTCAATGAAGGCACTGGCAACGAAGTTAACTACAACGACAATTTTGAATCCACGACCAGTATTTTGAGTTCCTCTGCGGAGTCCTTTGATACTTCCTCCAGCGAACCTCGCTTCTTTGTGTTCCAATATCAGGCCTGGTCCGGCAACATCAGCCCCACCAGCCTGCGGGATATGGCTAACCAGCTGGAAGAGATATATCCCGGCGTGTTTGAATTTGTCCGCCTCGACCACCTGACCATGCTGGTCAATGAGCAAAACGGCAAGGATATCAACGTCGCTTTGCAGGCGGATGCTTCTGCTTCCGGTTCTGACAACGACTACGATGCTTCCAATGCAGTGGACGGCACCTTTGCGCCGGAAGACGGCTGGCAGTCCTCGGCTGAAGGGGATAAGTGGCTGACCGTTGACCTTGGCCAGCGGTATGAACTGAGCCGGTATGTCTTAAAGAATGCAGAAACCGGTTACTTCGGCGCAGAAAACAATACCAAAGATTATAAGATCCAGCTCAGCGTGGACGGCAGAACCTGGACCGATGCCGACACCGTTACCGGTAACACCGAAGACATCGTTTACCGGGATTTGGCGGGTACTGCCCGCTATGTCCGGGTATATATCACCGATCCCGGTGCGGACGGCGTTGCCCGCATCCAGGATCTGGAGGTTTACGGCACTCCGGTAGATACGGTAAAAACTGAGCTCAATCAGGCGATCGCCGATGTTGAGGAAGCGATGGAAACCTTGAATGAATCGGATTATTCCGAGGCAAGCTGGAAAGCGTTGGAAGACGCCCTTGCGGCGGCGAAAACCGCCAGCAGCACCGACGGCCTCACCCAGAAAGAGGTTGACGACGCTACCCTGACCTTGATCGACGCTTTGGCAAACCTGAGCGGCGACAAGACAGCTCTTGGTGAAGCGATTGACCGGGCGGAGTCTTTAGTACAGAGCGACTACTCCACCGCCAGCTGGAACGCTATGCAAAGCGCCCTGAATGCAGCAAAAGAAGTTTGCAACGATGCTTCCGCGGTACAGGGCGACATCGACCAGGCTGCCACAGATCTTACCAACGCGATCGAAGCCTTGACAACGGACAAAACCGCTTTGGCAGAAGCTATTGAAGCAGTGGGGAATCCCACGGAAAGCGATTATTCCGCTGCCAGCTGGACGGCGTTTGAGGATGCCCTCAACAACGCCAACAGCGTTATGGAAAACGCCAACGCCAAGCAGTCGGAAATCGACGGGGCACAGGACGCTTTAGAAGAAGCCTTTGCAGGCCTGACCACCGATAAGAGCGAGCTGGAAGCGGCGATTTTGGCGGCAAACGATCTGGCGGAAACCGATTATTCCACCGCCAGCTGGGATGTCATGCAGGCTGTTTTAGAGGATGCCCGTGCTGTTTATGCTAACGGGGAAGCCAAGCAGTCGGAAATTGACAGCGCCTTAAACGATCTTAATGAGGCGGTAAACGCGCTGACCACCGATAAAACGGATCTGCAGGCGGCGATTGACGCGGCGGCGGATCTGGATGAGACGGATTACTCCACCGCGACTTGGGAGACTCTTCAGACTGCCCTTGACCGCGCTAACGAATTAAACGGCTCCGACACTGCCAAGCAGTCGGAGATCGATGCGGCGGCGGAAGATGTTCTGCGCGCCATTGACGAATTAGGCACGGATAAGAGCCAGCTGGCTGATGCCATCGCCCAGGCGGAGGAAAAACAGGAAAGCGATTACAGTGAGGAAACCTGGCAGGCGATGCAGGATGCCCTGGCTGCTGCCAGAGAGGTAAATGACGCGGAAGCTCCCGTTCAGTCGGAGATTGACGAAGCCAGGATCGCTTTGGTAGAAGCGGTTAATGCGCTGGCTCCCGATATGACTGAACTAAAATCGGTTATTGATGCGGCAGAGGCTTTAAATCAGAGCGATTATACCGCTGAATCCTGGGGTGCTTTGCAGGCGGTGCTGACAGAGGCGCGGGCCATGTATGTGGGCACCGATGCGGTTCAGCCGGATGTAGATCAGATGGCGGCAGACCTTCAGGATGCCATCGACGATTTGGTGAGAGCGCCCGAGAATGCCGGCAATCAAAATGGCGGCAGCAATAACGGCGGTCAGAACAGCGGCAACGGTGGAACCAATGGGTCGAACCCGGTTACTTCCGGCGTGGCAATCGGTTCCGTGGCTATGTTAATGCTGGCCAGCGGCGGCATCTTCCTCCTCTCCAAAAAGCGCAAAAATGTAAAATAGGATTCCTTGACTGCTAAAAACAGATCATTGTGCGATAACAACAACCGGAAGGCAGAAAGCCTTCCGGTTGTTGACTTTTATGAGGTTTTTGTGCCGCGCAGTGGGTTCGAACTTGTGATATGCTGTTTTTTTATTGTATAATGATAGCAAAAGTTTTAGCAAAAGGAGCACGAAACATTCATGGAAAAATGGAAAGATCTTATTAAGGAACATAAAAAAGCCGTTATTATTGTTTCTATTATCATCCTTCTATTGATAGCGGGGATCATCACTTGGTTTGCGGTAAAATCTTTAAGCAAGAGTCAGAATAAAGCGCTGCAAACCAATCAACAGTCATCGGCGCTTTCTGCAATAGGAGAAGAAGCAGGCAGCAGCGATACCGCTATGCCGGAGGAAAACAGTGACGTTACGGAATCACTCTCTTCCTATCGGGAGCCGGTAAGCAGCGAACATACCAGTTCCCAGACACCGGCATCCAGCAATAAAAGCAGCGAAATCTCCAGCGTCAGTACTACAATAAGCAGCAGTGGGAATACCGGCGCAGAATCACCGGCGCATCAGCATACTTGGGTTAATCATACAACGCAGGAGTGGGTCTCCAATATCGTTACCGTTATAGACAAGCCGGAGCAAACCATATCCGGCGCCCGGTTTTATACCATGAGCGAACCAGGAAAATATATTGCCAACGGCCCTACTTACTGGTTTGAAAACGGGTTTACGAAAGATGATTTAAAAGAGATCATTAAAAACGGCCTCTTGCATGCTGATGAAAATGGGCTGTATAACGGCGTTTACTATGGCAACTATCAGAACGTTACCAAAACGATTCCTGCGGTAACCCATGAGGAAGATAAAGGGCATTATGAAGATATAACCGATTACCAGTATTGCAGCGTTTGTGGGCAGCGCCGGTAGGCCGTGACGCCGATTTTTGTTTTGGAAAATCGAGAAAGGCTGGAAAGATATTCATCTTCCTTTTGTCAGCAAATATTTACAAAAAGGGGTGGATTCTTTTCGCAAAATAAGGTATACTTGTTAAAAGATTACTTAGTTTCATACCGGAAAGGACATAGCATTATGCTGTTTGCAATTGATATCGGCAACACCAATATGGAGTTTGGTATTTTTGAAGGGGATAAACTGGCGTCTAAATTCCGTCTGGTGACCAACCGCAACATCACGTCGGATGAGGTGGGCCTTTTTACCATGCAGTTTTTTTCTTTTCATGGCTATGATCCCCGCCAGGTTGAAGATGTGGTTATCACCTCGGTGGTTCCCCAGGTGATGTATTCTATTTCTCACAGCATGCGCAAGTATTTGAAAAAAGACCCGCTGATTGTGGGGGAGAATCTGCCGGTTCCCATTGAAAACCGGTATGACAATCCCAAAGAGGTGGGGGCCGACCGGTTGGTGAATTCTTATGCCGGCTTTCAAAAATATGGCGGGCCGCTCATCATCGTGGATTTTGGCACAGCTACGACCTTTGATGTGGTCAGCGGTGACGGAGCCTATCTGGGCGGACTAATTTATCCGGGAATCAAGATTTCCATGGACGCTTTATTCCAAAACGCGGCGAAGCTCCCCCGGGTGGAGCTGGTGGAGCCCGACCGGGTGATTGGGAAAAACACGGTAGCCAGCATGCAGGCGGGAGCTATTTATGGCTATGCCGGCGCGGTTTCCAATATTGTGGCCCAGATTAACCGGGAGATGGGGGAGACGCTGGAGGTTATCGCCACCGGCGGCCTTGCCAACATGATCGGCACCCAGGGGAATCTTTTTAAAACCGTCGATTCCAGCCTGACGCTGGAAGGGCTGCAAATGATCTATAAGCAGGCGCGTTAACTTTGATACAGACTTTTTACATGGCGAAAGGAACCGGCAATTTTATGTTTAACAGAAAAAAACAAAAGGAACAAAACTTTACCAGAAAATCCGACTTCCGGCTTGCGCTGAGCACCTTTGGCACTATCTTAATTTCCATCCTTATCAGCTTTGTGGTGGTGTTTGTCACCGCTCCGGTGCTGGACAAGGTGTGGGGATGCGTAGTTGCAGAGATAGCAATTTTATTCATCTTTTTGTCCATGATGTACTCCCCTTTGTGGTATGAAGGGGACCGGGACAAAAATTTGGTGCAGTTCGGCCATATTAAAGAGGACAAGCTTCGGGGCCTTCGGGTAGGGCTATTGCTGATGATTCCCTTTTTGCTCTCCAACATTCTGATGGTGATGGCAAAATGCGAGGTTTTCATCAGCTCTGCTTATTGGGCGGTGTACAAGATCATCAACATTTATGTTTGGCCGCTGTCCAACCTTTTGGCGCCTCAAATTTTTGACGCTCCAGACGTTCCCTGGAGTACCATTGGCATTTGTGCATCCATTATGCTGATTATTCCGCTGACGACGACGGTAGCCTATCTGCTGGGATATTATCGCGTATCGGTTTCCAGCAAACTTATCTATAAAAACGGAAAAGACAAACAAAAATAGACGCAAGGCATAATCCGCCGCTTCTCCACTTATAATGGGTATTGTAGTGTGAGAGCTTTACGCTCAGCGATATCATCCAGGGGGAGCGGTTTATATGCGGTATCCGAAAAAAATCAAAATCCTCTGTTTTTCACTGTCTGTTTGCTGTGTGGCGGTTGCTTGTTTTGCCTATCAAAAGGCCAGCCGTTCGG
Source organism: uncultured Clostridia bacterium (assembly GCA_944386475.1). Taxonomy (GTDB): domain Bacteria; phylum Bacillota; class Clostridia; order Oscillospirales; family Ruminococcaceae; genus Metaruminococcus. Next base: position 14,993 of record CALXBH010000020.1, read on the forward strand.
TTGACGCATCGGCTGCGCCGGCAGGCAAAGTCAGACAGATTGTCATTGATCCTGGACATGGCGGCATGGACGGCGGGGCCGTGGGAGTAGACGGCATCGTAGAAAAGGATATTAACTTAAATATCTCTTTAAAGCTGCGGGATATCCTTACCGCCAACGGCTTTGAGGTAGTTATGACCCGGGACAAGGACGAATCCATCGAAGACAAAGAGGTGGAGGATGTCATCAGCGTAAAAAAGGCGGATATGCGAAACCGCTTAAAGATCATGGAAAAAAATCCCGACTCGATCACCATATCCGTCCATCAAAACCTGTTTGAGGAAAGCAAGTACAGCGGCGCCCAGGTGTTTTACGGACCAAACAATCCTGAAAGCGAGGTGCTGGCCGGTTTTATTCAACAGGCGTTTGTAGAGCATCTGCAAAAGGATAATACCCGGCAGATTAAAAAAGCTCAAAAAGATTTGTTTCTTCTGTATTATTCCACGACGCCCACCGTTTTGGTGGAATGCGGCTTTTTATCCAATCCGGAGGAGGCCAGAAAGCTGACCGAGGATGAATATCAAAGCAAGGTGGCATTTACGATATTTTCCGGACTCATCCAATATCTCTCTCAGACAGGGGAGGGGAATGACCCGGCCGAAGAATGAAAGGAATCTGAAAAAGATATGGCCAAAGTAAAGGAAGTTTACGTTTGCTCCCAGTGTGGGTATGAATCGCCCAAATGGAACGGGCGATGCCCCTCCTGCGGGGAGTGGAACACCTTTGAACAGCAGATCCAGGCGCCAGCGTCTCCCGCCGCGAAAAAGGTGACGGCTTCTCCTGTGCCGGGAGCGGCGGCCCCTATGCGGATCGGGGACATCAACATGGATCAGGAGATCCGGTACCGCACCGGCGTGTCAGAGCTGGACCGGGTGCTGGGGGGCGGCATTGTCAAAGGCTCCTTAGTGCTACTGGGCGGCGATCCCGGCATTGGTAAATCTACGCTGCTTTTGCAGATCTGCGAGTATTTGGGAAAAGATCTGAAAATATTATATGTCTCCGGCGAGGAATCCCTGCGGCAGATTAAGCTCCGGGCAGGCCGCCTGGGAGTGACAAGCGACCAGCTTTATATTGTCTCCCAAACCGATGTGGACACCATTATCCACATGATTATGCAGCAAAAGCCGGATCTTGTGATGATCGATTCCATCCAGACCATGAATGTGGCGGCGGTCAACTCTTCTCCCGGAAGCATCACCCAGGTGCGGGAAGCGACAAACGCGTTTTTACATACCGCTAAAAGCGAGGATATCCCTATTTTTATTGTAGGCCATGTGAACAAGGACGGCGCGATTGCCGGCCCAAAGGTTTTGGAGCATGTGGTGGACGCTGTTTTGTATTTTGAAGGGGACCGGAATCTGCCTTACCGCATTTTGCGGGCGGCTAAAAATCGGTACGGCTCCACCAATGAGATCGGCGTGTTCGACATGCAGCAAAACGGCCTGACCGAGGTGGAAAACCCGTCTATGATGCTGCTGGAGGGACGTCCTACCGGGGTCAGCGGCACCTGTGTCGCCTGTGTGATGGAAGGATCCCGTCCTTTGTTTGCCGAGGTGCAGGCATTGGTCACCAAAACGGGGTTTGGAACGCCCCGGCGTATGTGTACCGGATTTGATTACAACCGCATGGCGCTGTTGCTGGCGGTTTTGGAAAAGCGGGCAGGCTATTATTTTGGCAGTCTGGATGCGTATATCAATATCGTCGGGGGACTTCGCCTGGACGAGCCTGCTGCCGATTTATCCGTGGCCCTGGCGCTGGTTTCCAGCCTGCGGGACAAGCCGTTGGACGATGGCATGGTTGCCTTGGGGGAAATCGGCCTGGGCGGGGAGCTGCGGGCAGTGTCCCATATAGGCGCTCGGGTGAAAGAGGCCGAGCGTCTGGGATTTACCAAATGCCTTGTACCCAAGCAGTCTTTGGGACAGATTATCGGCTGCGAATCGCTGGAAGTGATCGGCGTCAGCGACGTTCGCCAGGCGGTTTCAGCCATTATGGGGAAAGAATAGGCTAAGAATAGGCAGGGAGGGGAAGTATGATGTACAAATGCGAACACTGCGGAACCGAGTTTGAGGGGCGTTTCTGTCCGAACTGCGGCGAGCTTTTCCACGATAGAAAAAGCGGCAAGCAGGCTATGGAAATTCCCAAAGCCTTTCAGAACTGGCAGATTACCCTGCTTGTTTTAGCGGTTGCGGCGGCGGCAGCCCTTTTGCTGGGCGGTGTTTGGTATATAAAGGACAGCACCGACCAGGCGATTGCCGAGCTGAATCTGACAAGGCTGGACAACATGTATTTGCAGACCCCCGGCGGCCAGACGCAGGGGCAGAACCCGGAGCAAAATGCAGGAGGAACTACCGGCGGGAACGCCGGTGAAACCAATCAGGAACCGGCGGCCAACGCCTCTTCCGCGCCGGCGCAGAACGAGGGGAACACCGGCGCCCAGCCCACCGATCCCGCGCCGGAACAGCCCTCCGGGGATAATTCGGTCTCGCATCAGGAGATCCCGGTGCCGGATGAAACTAAAAATCCTGATCCAGCGGTACCGATTGGGTCTTTGACCGTCGCGGATACCCTGAGCGGCAGTGATCTGGCCAAGGTGTTTGACTCGCCTTTAGGATACTATGGGCAGAAGGTGCGGCTTCAAGGAACCATTTCTGGTTGGGTCTCTGGATTTAACGGCGGAGAATGCCTGGAAGTGTCGGTCAGCGTCAACGGTCAAGAACGAATGGTGGGGGTTTACGCCCAGGAAAACGAATATTATATTCCGCAGGGCGCTACTGTAACGATTCAAGGGGATGTAGTAGGAGTGGGTGATACGTCCTATAACGGCTATGATGTGCTGGAAGTCCAAACAACGGAAAGTATCGACGTAGCTTTAACGGACGGTGAAAATACCATTTTGAGAGAAAACAATCGACAGGACTCTTTTCGTTTTGAAGACTCTCCGGAATTTTCAGACCTGACAGTCACAGTTAATCGAAGAGTGTATATGACGGATACGATTACTTATTATGTTACTATTGACAATCCATCGGATACTGCGTATATAGCAAACACCAAGTCGTCTTGTAACTCATCGGCCATTGTTTATCGGTATGATCTTCCATCTATGATGCGAAGCATCCCCATTATTGAATCAACATTGCCGGAGTCCATTCCACCTCATTCCAGCCAAACCTGCAAGTTTGTTATTGATAATCAGATCGATTTCAGTGAAATGAAGTATCTGCAAGTCGATGTTATGATGGGATTGGCAGAGCGTCCAGACGATCCAGACAGTGTACAGTTTTATACACTTCTTGATCCGACTGCGTTCGGCTATTAATTAGGATTTTAAAAAGAGAGTAGCAGGGAGGAAAAGCGTTATGTACAAATGCGAACACTGCGGAACTGAGTTTGAGGGACGTTTTTGTCCCAGCTGCGGGGAGCTTTCGCACGGTAGAAAAAATGGCAAGCAGGCCCTGGAAATTCCCAAAGCCTTTCAAAACTGGCAGATTACCCTGATTGTTTTAGCGGTCGCTGCGGCGGCAGCCCTTTTGCTGGGCTGTGTATGGTATGCAAAGGACAGCACCGACCAGGCGATTGCTGAGCTGAATATGGCGAGACTGGACAACATGTATTTACAGACCCCCGGCGGCCAGACGCAGGAGCAAAATCCGGATCCGGAACAAAATGAAGGAGGAACCACCGGCGGGAACGCCGGTGAAACCAATCAGGCGCCGGCGGCCAACGCCTCTTCTGCACCGGCGCAAAATGAGGGGAACACCGGCGTTCAGCCCACCGATCCCGCGCCGGAGCAGGAGCAGCCATCCGGGGAAGAGCCGGTCTCGTCCCGGGAGATCCCGGCGCCGGCTGAACCACAAAATCCCGACCCGGCAATTCCCACCGGTTCGCTGGTTGTCCCCGAGACCCTGAGCGGGAATGATCTGGCCAAGGTGTTCGAAGCGCCGATGGGATACTATGAGCAGAAGGTGCAGCTTCAGGGAACGGTTACCCGCCTGTTGACCGGTTTGAAGGGGAAGGAATATCTGGAAGTGTCCGTCAACGTCAACGGTCAGGAACAGATAGTGGAGGTTTACGCCCAGAACAATGAACACTATATTCCAATGGAAGCATCTGTGACAATTCAAGGTCAAGTGGTGGGAGCAAATAACGATGCTATCTTTAACGGCTATGCCCTTTTAAAAGTGCAGGCGACCGAAGCTATCGATGTGGCCTTAACCGATGGGGATGACACCGTTTTGCGGCAGGTATATGTGCAAAAGTATTTTTATTGTGATAATTTGGATTTTAGAGGTATGGGCATTTATCTCGACATGATCCAAATTACGCCTAAAGAAATCAAATATATCATTAATATCGAAAACTATAGCGGAAATTATACCACAAATTCTTACAAAGCGTTTGTTAACCGGCAATTCGATAGCGAGCAGCTTACGCTTTCCAACGTATCCTTCCCAGTGGAGATTGAATACTATACGACGCAGAGCTGCCAGCTTGCTTTTAAAAATACGATTGACTTAGATGAAATATTTAGTTTGTCCTTGGAGCTGCAAATAACCAGCCGTGATACAGGCAGTACAGGTACCTATACGATTGACAGCACACAATAAGCTTTGTTCAAAAGCGTTTTTTCAGCCATTAGAAAAGAGAATGCGGCAGGGAGGGAAAACGTTATGTACAAATGCGAACACTGCAAAACTGAGTTTGAAGGGCGTTTTTGCCCGAAATGCGGCAGCCTTCCGCCCAGAAAGAAAAGCGGCGGACAGGCCGCGGAAATCCCCAAGGCCTTTCAAAGCTGGCAGATTGTTCTGATGGTTATAGCGGTTGCGGCGGCAGCATCGCTTTTGCTGGTGGGAATGTGGTACGCAAAAGACAGCACCGATCAGGCGGTTGCCGAGTTGAATCTGACAAGGCTGGAAAACTCGTATTTACAGACTCCCGACGGCCAGCCACAGAATCCAATCCAGAATCCGAATCCGGAAATTCCCATCGGGTCGTTAACCGTTCCCGAGCCCTTAGGCGGAGATAATCTGACCAAGGTGTTTGATACGCCTATGGGATACTATGGGCAAAAGGTAGAGTTTCAGGGAACGATGTCCGGGTGGATTCCCAGCGTCCAAGACGGGATGTGTTTGGAGATATCTGTTTTTATTAACGGCGAGGAGCGGATGGTGGGAGTTCACGCCCAGCAAAACGAAGACTTTATCCCACAGGGAACGGCTGTGACGATTAAAGGGCAGGTATCGGGAGTCAATACAATTAACTCCTATAACGGTTATGATATTGTGGAGATTCAGGCAACCGAGGATATCCAGGTGGTATTGACCGACGGAAACGATACTGTTTTGCGGGAATTGTATATGGAAGACGAGTATCACAGTGACGATCCGGATTTTTCCGATCTGCATTTTTATTTCCAGAAGGTTCAGTTTAGGCCGGACAAAATTATATGCTATCTTGAGATTACAAACTACTCTGACAAGCATTATTATACGGCGAATTCTTTCAGCGCGTTTGTTTACCGGCAGTTTGGCCGGGATCAGCTTTCTCTTTTGGATGTGTCGTTTCCGGTGGAGATTGCCCCCCATGCCAGTCAAGACTGCTATATTGCCTTCGAAAATACAATTGATTTAAACGAGATGTTTAATTTGTATTTAGAACTTCAAATAACAAATCGTGATACAAATATCCTATGCACCTATTCCATCCCCTTGGGGTAGGATGACACCGCCATACCTTTTGATTTAACAACAGCGCCTTCCTTTACATAGGGAGGCGCTGTTGCTCTGTACAAATCAAGAGAGTGTAAAAGGTCTGTCTATACCGCTCCATTTACCCTGTCTTCGTCTTGTTCCAAGGGAAAAGCAATTTCAACGGTAAACTGATTGCCGCTTACAGAAGCGGCAATCCTTCCGCCCATCCGTTCGGCTAATCCTTTGGCGATGGAAAGCCCCAAGCCGGTGGAGGAATGGGTTCTGGCGGCATCCGCTTTGTAAAACCGGCTGAACACCTGTTTTATATCGATTGCCTCGGGATTCTCCACATCGTTGGAACAGCGAAAACAAGCCTTACCATCCTGCTGGAACAGCTCCAGGGAAATGCAGGTGTGCCCGTGCACCAGGGCGTTTTTGATCAGATTCTGTACCGCCCGGCGAACCGCCTCTTCATTGCCGTTAATATACAAATGTCCGTCGCAGAAATCGGTGCGGGGCTCGATGCCGGCTTTTTGGAATTCCTCGTAAAAGGAAAACGCGGTGTCGTAAACACACCTTGAAAAATCCATTTTTTCGCACGCCAGCTCATAGGCCGTGTCCTGAAGCTTGGTGTAGGTAAACAGCTCTTCCAGCATATCTTTCAGGCTGTCGATCCGGGTTTGGATAATATGGATATACCGGCGGCGCTCCTCCTCCGATTCGCTTTGCATGAAAAGCTGAAAATACCCGTCCAGGGAGGTGAGGGGAGTGCGGATGTCGTGGGATAAGTTGGTGATGGTTTCCTTTAAATGGGCCTCGTTTTGCTGGACGTCCTGCCGGATCTGGCGGGAGCGGTCGATCACCTCGTTGATACCGTCGATCAGTTCGTTAAGCTCCGGAAAAGGGAGCTCGGCGGTCAGGCGCAGATTGGTTTTATGCTCCCTTAAAAACGCAAGCTGGCGGCAGGCCTTTTTGACCTGTCGCCGGTAAAGCGTGAATAGAATGACTGCGATAACGGCCGCGGCCGCCGCGGCGATTGCCAGTATAACCATGATAAAAACCTCTTAGCGGACATCCCGCTTTTTTAATATCAGCATGGCCAAAACGGTAGACAAAAGGATAAACACGCATCCTACCAGCACGGCGCGGAGCAAAACGCCGGAGGAAGCGCCGATGCCGGCCATGCTGATGTTGCCGTCCAGCATATAGCGGCTGATGTCGAAATGCCAGCCGGGGCGGATATCGTATACAACCTTGTTGATAATGGAATAAAACGGGACCAGCACGCCAAAGCAGGGCAGCAGGCCGGCTACCATGCTGAAAGCGGAGCTGCGTGTTAAGACGCACAGAAACAAAATCAAAGCGGAGAATCCCAGATGCAAAAGGTATTGTGTGCCGAGAAATTTAAATAGCGCCGGAACAGAGCCCAGATAAAACCGGCCGCCCCATAAAATGAGCCCGGACAGGGCGGTCACCAGGGTGAAAATAATGAGCATCAAAAGCACCTGGAGCGCAACAGCAATGAGTTTGGAAAGGGCGAGCACACCACGGTTGGGGAATTGCCCCGCGATGTTTTTGATATAGCCGTTTTTTTGCTCGGCATTGACAAAGACCGCCGTAAAGATGGTACACAGCAAAAGCAGGATGCCGCTTTTTACCGCGGTGCTGATGATCGCGCCTGCCTCGATGTCACCACTTACCCACTCAGGATTAGCGGATACCGACATGCCGATCTGCCGGTCCTCATTGCCGGTGATCTCCCCCTGAACCTGTTCGGCCCGCTGAGGCTCCGCCGCGATCGACTGGATATCGGTGTTAATCATAAAGATGCTGAACACGGCCAGCACCACGGCAAAAGCGAGGGTTACCCAGGTGGAAACCGAATGGAACATCCGGTATACATCCATTTTGATTAAGTTAAACATTGGCAGCACCTCCCGTAAGATTCAGATAATAATCCTCCAACGCCTCGTTTTTTACGGCGATTCCCATGGTTTTGACCTGGTTTTCAGCCAGCTTCATGGTGATCTCCCCGCTGTCGTTTAGGCGCTCAAAGATGTGGATGGTGCTGGCGTCCACGACTTTATAATCGGTAATCCCCATCCCTTCCAGAACAGTGCAGGCTTTGCGGGTGTCGCTTGTTTTCAGCTCGATCCGCTCGCTGCACTTGGCCAAAAGCTCCTCCCGGCTTAGCTCCTGGAGCAAAACCCCGTCGTGGATGATGCCGTAACGGGTGGCGATTTTGGACAGCTCCTCCAAAATGTGGCTGGAGATAATCAGGGTGATGTTCCGCTCTTTGTTGAGTTTAAAAAGCGTCTCGCGGACTTCCGCGATCCCCTGAGGGTCCAAGCCGTTGATAGGCTCGTCCAGAATCACTAAGTCCGGGTCGCCTACCAGCGCCAGCGCAATTCCCAGGCGCTGCTTCATCCCCAGAGAAAAGTTTTTTACTTTTTTGTTCCCGGCTCCGGCTAGGCCCACCGTTTGTAACAGCTCGTCGATCACGCCTTTTTGGCGGACGCCCAGGCTTAGGCATTTGATCTTCAAATTTTCCGCCGCCGACATGTTGGGATAAACGCCGGGGGTTTCGATCAGCGTCCCAACGCGGGAGAGATAGGGCGCCGTGTGTTTTCCGGTTTCTCCGAACAGGGTAAAATCCCCGGCGGTGGGGGCGGCCAGCCCGCTGATCATTTTGAGAATCGTGGTTTTTCCGGCGCCGTTTCGGCCGATCAGGCCGTAAATATCTCCCTGCCGCACATGGAGACTCACGCCGTTTACCGCTTTGTGCCTGCCATATTGCTTGGTCAGGCTGTTGGTCGTCAGTAGATATTCCATCAGTTTGCCTCCTTTGCTTTACGGTCTTTATCTTACAGCCTAAGTGCCAATCAATCGCAAAGCAAAGTTAAAGAAAGGGTAAAGAAGAAAAAAGTTATTTCGCCAGCCGGAAGCCGATCCCCCATACGGTTTCGATGTATTCCTGATCGGATACCGCCTTGAGCTTTTTGCGGATGTTGCTAATATGGACGTTGATGGTCTTGTCTTCGCCGATATACAGATCGTCCCAGGCGTAGTCGTAAATATCCTGCTTGGAGAAAACCCGTCCCGGATGGGAGAGCAAAAGCTCCAGGATTTTAAATTCCTGCTTGGTCAGGTCGATGGCTTCCCCTTTGACCGAAACGGTAAAGGAATCGGGATTTAGCTGCAAATCCTTGTAGGTGAGGATGGAGGAGCCTGCGTCCTGTGTACCGGAAAACCGCCGGATCTGTACACCCGCCCGGGCGACCAGCTCTTTGATTTCAAAGGGCTTGGTCATATAATCCTCTGCGCCGGAGGTTAAAAGCTCCACCTTGCTGTCCAGGCTGTCCTTGGCGGAAACAACGATAACCGGGACGTTTTGCCTGGCCTTGAGCTGGGGAAGCAGGGCTTCTCCATTCAGCCCGGGGAGCATCAGGTCCAAAATCACCAGGGCATAGGGCTCCTTCTCGATATACAAAAGCCCCTCGGTGCCGGAGAAGGCCTGGGCGCAGGTATAACCCGCCTTTTGCAGGGCGTCGGCGATCATGTTGTTGATAGCGGTGTCATCTTCGATGATTAAGATTTTTGCCATAGTATTCACTTCCTTATGCCGTTTTCTGTGTCAGTCCCATTTTTGGATGTCTGCTATGGCGATGCCGGACTGCCCGGGCTTTCCGCTGACAAGATCCTGGGGCGCGGGGACTAACAGCATGTAGCCGTCCCTGCCGTATTGCTTGAGCCGGTCGCGGGCGTAGGCTTCCTCCACCGACATATGCTCCACCTGCCCGATCACCATCGCGGTGATCCCCGCGCCGCTTAAATCCATCTGCTGCTTTAAGGTGCATTCCATGGTCAGAAAGCTTTCCCCAATCACCGGGGCGGAGACAGTTTTGGCGTTTTCCAGTGTAAAGCCGCCCGCCAGGAACTCATCCTCCTCCAGACTGTTGTGCCGGATGGTATCGGATAAGCGGTCATAATAGGAAAGCGGCAGAAAATTCAGGCAAAAGCAGGGCTCTCGTTGTAGGTTTTGATAGGTGTGGGTGTGTTGGTACAGATTCCCCATGACGGCAAAAAAGGCCGTTTTGTCCCCGTGAAAACAAGCCCAGGAGTGAAAACAGACGTTTGGCTTCCCGTTTTCCTTCCAGGTGGTGATGGCAAACAGGACCTGAGGAATTCCCGCCGTGGTTTCAAAATGGGAGAAAAGCTCAAATTCCTCCGGATATGCCGGCTGAAAATGCGAGGGGAACTCTCTTCCAATCTCAAGTTTCATACAAACCGCCTCTCTTCCAAAAATCAAGTTACCCCCATTTTACCATACTGTGCACCAAATTGCCATCCACATAAACATCTGCGAAACAGCCGGCGGAAGAAAGGAAGAAGGGGGTTTCTTGTAAAAACAACACCTTTGTGGTATAATAACCACAGAGTTTGTAGAAGAGGGGCAAGTCCCCCTTCTAACATTCCCCCGGCAAATCCCGACATTGCGGGATTTGCTGTATGTCAAAAACCGCCGAACGTGTCGCCGGTTTTTGACGATTAAACCGATCAATACTGGCTTTCAACAGCCATTATCATAAGACAAGATGTATTAAGAATGCACATCTCATTTGCGTGCTGTGCTTGTGGCATACAATCTTGACAAAATAAAAAAGAAGTAGTAATATGAACAAATGTATGAACGTTTGTTCGATCTGTGCGTTTGGCGGCATCGTGCGGCCGCCATTTGGGGAGATAAGCTTATGAGTGACCAAAACTGTCAGGATAAATTTAAACTGGTGTCTTCCTATCAGCCTACCGGCGATCAGCCCCAGGCCATCGAAAACCTGGTGAGCGGGCTGAAAAGAGGGGAGCGGGATCAGATTTTGCTGGGGGTCACAGGTTCCGGCAAAACCTTTACCATGGCGAATATCATCGCCCAGGTAAACCGTCCGACCTTGGTGCTGGCCCACAATAAAACCCTTGCCGCCCAGCTGTGTTCGGAATTTCGGGAGTTTTTCCCGGAAAACGCGGTGGAGTATTTTGTCTCCTACTATGACTACTACCAGCCGGAGGCGTATATCCCCGGCACGGACACCTATATCGAAAAGGACTCGGCCATCAACGACGAAATCGACAAACTGCGGCACTCGGCTACCTCGGCCCTCAGCGAGCGCCGGGACGTGATTATTGTAGCCAGCGTCTCCTGCATCTACAGCTTGGGCAGCCCTATCGACTACCGGAAGATGGTGATCTCCCTGCGCACGGGGATGGAAAAAAACCGGGATGAGCTGCTGCGAAAGCTGGTGGACATCCAGTATGAGCGCAACGACGTGAATTTTATCCGCAACAAGTTCCGCGTCCGGGGAGACGTGGTGGAAATTTTCCCCGCCTATTCAGGGGAAACCGCCATCCGGGTGGAGTTTTTCGGGGATGAGATCGACCGGATCAGCGAGATCAACGCCTTAACAGGCGAGGTGAAAAGCACCGTTTCCCACGTGGCGATCTATCCAGCCTCTCACTATATCGTGCCTCCGGAAAAGATGGCGACTGCCATCCACGAGTTGGAGGATGAGCTGGCGGAGCGGGTGAAATACTTTAAAGAGCACGACATGCTTTTGGAGGCCCAGCGGATCTCCCAGCGGACGATGTACGATTTGGAGATGCTTCAGGAGATCGGCTTCTGCAAAGGGATTGAAAACTATTCCCGGGTGTTGTCCGGCCGTCCGGCGGGGAGCACCCCTTATACACTGCTGGACCACTTCCCGGAAGATTTTTTGATGTTTGTGGACGAATCCCATGTGTCCATCCCCCAGGTGCGGGGGATGTATTTCGGCGACCACGCCCGGAAAAAGACTTTGATCGACTATGGCTTCCGGCTGCCGTCGGCTTATGACAACCGGCCCCTTAATTTTGACGAGTTTTATGGGAAGATCAACCAGGTGATCTATGTCTCCGCCACGCCGGGACCTTTTGAAAAGGAACACAGCACCAACATGGCGGAGCAGGTGATCCGGCCCACCGGACTGCTGGATCCGGAAATCAGTATCCGGCCGGTGGAAGGGCAGATTGAAGACCTTTTGTCCGAGGTGAACATCCGCGCCGAAAAGGGCGAGCGCACCCTGGTGACCACCCTTACCAAAAAGATGGCTGAAGACCTGACCGATTATCTGGATTCCATGGGGGTGCGGGTGCGGTACATGCACCACGACGTGGATACCATGGAGCGTATGGAGATCATCCGCGACCTGCGGCTGGGAGAATTCGACGTGCTGGTGGGCATCAACCTGCTCCGGGAGGGGCTGGACATCCCCGAGGTGTCCTTAGTCTGCATTCTGGACGCGGACAAAGAGGGCTTTTTAAGAAGCGAGACTTCGCTGATTCAGACCATTGGCCGGGCGGCCCGCAATGCGGAAGGCAAGGTCATTATGTACGCCGACCAGGTGACCGACTCGATGGAGCGGGCGATCCGGGAGACAGAGCGCCGCCGGAAAATCCAGATGGAATATAACGAAGCCCACGGCATCACCCCGGCCACCATCCATAAAGAGGTGCGGGACGTGCTGGAGATCTCCACCAAGGCGGAAGAGCCTGGGAAAAAACCGAAAAAACGCCTTTCTGCTCAGGAGAAAAACGAGCTTATTAAAAAGATGACGGCGGAGATGAAAAAGGCCGCCAAGCTTTTGGAGTTTGAGCAGGCGGCTTTTTTGCGGGATGAGATCGAAAAACTGAAAAAGATGTAGCCTTTAGGGAGGAATTCACCAGTGGCAACAGATAAAATCGTGATCAAGGGTGCCAGAGAGCACAACCTAAAAAACATTGATGTGGAAATTCCCCGGGACAAGCTGGTGGTACTCACCGGCCTGTCCGGTTCGGGAAAATCCTCTCTGGCTTTTGATACCATCTACGCCGACGGTCAGCGCCGGTACGTGGAAAGCTTGTCGTCCTATGCCAGGCAGTTTTTAGGCCAGATGGAAAAACCGGATGTGGACTCCATCGAGGGACTTTCTCCGGCGATTTCCATCGATCAGAAAACCACCTCCAAAAACCCCCGCTCCACTGTGGGGACGGTGACGGAGATTTACGACTACCTCCGTCTGCTCTACGCCCGGATCGGTATCCCACACTGCCCCATCTGCGGCCGGGAGATCAAGCAGCAGACCATCGACCAAATTGTGGATCATGTGTTTACCCTTCCTGAGGGAACGAAGCTTCAGATCATGGCTCCGGTGGTGCGCCAGCGCAAGGGGGAGCATCAAAAGGAGCTGGAGGCCGCCCGCAAAAGCGGCTTTGTCCGGGTGCGGGTGGACGGCAATCTTTATGATCTGTCTGAAACCATCGCTATGGAGAAAAACAAAAAGCATACCATCGAGATTGTGGTCGACCGTCTGGTGTTAAAACCGGAGATCCGCACCCGGCTGACCGATTCCCTGGAAGTTGCGGTGGGCCTGACCGGCGGGCTTGCGCTGGTGGATGTCATCGGCGGGGAGGAGATTTTATTCTCCCAAAACTACGCCTGCCCGGAGCATGGCGTCAGCATGGAAGAGCTGTCCCCCCGGATGTTTTCCTTTAATAACCCCTACGGCGCCTGTGAAACCTGTACCGGCCTGGGGACCTTTTTGAAGGTGGACCCGGATCTGGTGGTCCCCAACAAGGATTTGAGCATCCGCCAGGGCGCCATCAAGGCCAGCGGCTGGAGCTTAACCGACACGAGCACCATCGCTCAGATGTATTTTGACGCCTTGGCTAAACACTACGGTTTTTCCCTGGACACGCCCTTTAAGGAGCTGTCCAAACAGGCGCAGGACGTGATTTTATACGGTACAAAGGGCCAGAAGATGGAGATGACCCGGGTGAGCGAATACGGCACCGGTACCTATACCGCTGCTTTTGAAGGGGTCATCAACAATCTGGAGCGCCGGTATAAAGAGACCACCAGCGACTGGATGCAGGAGGAGATCGCCCAGTGCATGAGCGAAGTGAACTGCCCTGACTGCCATGGGGAGCGCCTGAAAAAGCAGTCGTTAGCGGTGACGGTGGGCGGCATTAACATCAGCGATTTTTGTAAAAAAAGCGTAGTGGATGCCCTGGCGTTTATTGATTCCCTCTCCCTTTCCGGGCGGGATCAGATGATCGCCGAGCAGATTTTAAAGGAAATCAAAGACCGCCTGGGCTTTTTGCAAAGTGTGGGGCTGGAGTATTTGACCCTGTCCCGCTCGGCGGGAACCCTGTCCGGCGGCGAGAGCCAGCGCATCCGGCTGGCCACCCAGATCGGCTCCTCCTTGGTAGGGGTGCTGTATATTCTGGACGAGCCCTCCATCGGCCTGCACCAGCGGGACAACCACAAGCTGCTGGACACCCTCAAGCGCCTGCGGGACCTGGGCAACACCGTCATCGTGGTAGAACACGACGAGGACACCATGCGGGCCGCCGACTATATCGTAGACGTGGGCCCCGGGGCCGGCATCCACGGCGGGGAGATCGTCTACGCCGGGCCGGTGAAAGGCATCGAGAAGTGCAAAAAGTCCCTCA
>CALXBH010000021.1 GCA_944386475.1 uncultured Clostridia bacterium
AAGAAAGCGGCCCAACTGGCCGCCTTCTTTTAAAATTCCTGTTAATTACGGCTGGTATTTTTCGATGGTAACTGATTCGATGGTGACCTCTTTGCTGGGCGTTCCACCTTCGGAACCGTAGCTTGCGATTTTATCCACTACGTCGAGGCCTTCAAATGCCTGGCCGAACACAGTGTGCACATTGTCGAGCCAAGGCGTGCCGCCGACTTCCTTATATTTCTGCACCACTTCTTCCGGGAATTTGGCGTCGGTCTGGGAAGCAAAGCCGGCGATATCTACATCTGCCAATGTCTCGGGACCCGCCTGCACCACAAAGAACTGGCTGCCGTTGGAATCCGCGCCGGAATTCGCCATCGAAAGGGCGCCCCGGTAGTTGCGCACATAGTCGCTGAATTCGTCTTCAAAAGGCGCGCCCCAGATGCTTTCGCCGCCGTAGCCGGTGCCCTCAGGGTCGCCGCTTTGAATCATAAAGTCAGGGATGATCCGGTGGAAGACCATACCATTGTAGTATCCGTTCTTTGCGTGGGTTTTAAAGTTCTGCACTGCCTTGGGCGCCACGTCCGGGAACAGCCGGAATTTGATCGTCCCCTCTGACGTGACCATCACGGCGATTTCTTCGCCTTCTGTTGGCGCGGCAAACTGATCCACCACGGCGCCGGACAACGATCCGTTGTTGGAGCAGCCGCTGAACATCGCCAGGGGAATCATGGCGGCCATCATCAACGCCGCCAGTTTCAGCACTTTTTTCATAGTCGTTTCCTCTTTCATTTTTATTTGACCGTCTCAATCACGACGGACTCCATCACAACATCATGCACCGGTTTGTCCCCGGGCCCTACCGGAACCGAGGCGATCTGATCCAGCACGTCCATCCCCTCGATCACCTGACCGAAAACCGTGTGGCGGAAATCAAGCCAGGGGGTGCCGCCGTTTTCTTTATAGAGGCGGATGGCTTCCTCCGGAAAGCCCGCCTGTTCCATCTGTCCCACTAGCTGAGCGGGAACTTCCTTAGCCTGCACGATAAAAAACTGGCTGCCGTTGGTGTTGGGGCCGGAATTTGCCATGGAAAGAGCGCCGCGGAAGTTAAATGCCTCTCGGGAAAACTCGTCTTCAAAAGGGCGGCCCCAGATGCTTTCGCCCCCCATCCCAGTCCCGGTGGGATCGCCGCCCTGGATCATGAACCCGTCGATGACCCGGTGGAAAATCAAATTATCGTAATACCCGTTTTGCGCGTGAGTGACAAAATTTTCCACCGCTTTAGGCGCGGCTTCAGGCAGAAGAAGAACCTTCATCTCCCCGCGGTTTGTCTTGATGACCGCAACCTGATCCCCAGGCTGCGCCGTTTTAAAATTAAGCATCGTCATAACTCCTTGCCGGCAGCTTTCCTCGCCGGAACAGCAAGCCGGATTTGATTGCCGTCAAACGGCGGGATTACAGCACAGCCGGGATGCAGCAAAGGGGAGGACAGCTGTACAACGCTATTTTTCATTATACTCAAAATTCCCGGCGGTTACAATTCTTTTTCGCCGGGGAATTTTGAATAATCTGTAAATCATCTGTGAGCATTTTAAGCATTTATTTTTGGGCAGGAAAAAAGCCGCCCCCACGATTGCAGAAACGGCCTCATACCCCCATACACTGAAAATGCCGGAACAAACGTGGTGGACGATAAGGGACTTGAACCCCTGACCCTTTGCACGTCAAGCAAATGCTCTTCCAGCTGAGCTAATCGTCCGTGTTGTTCCAATCATTTTCAGCGACAAAAGATATTATATTACAAAAATTCTATAAAATCAATACTTTTTTTAATTTTTCGTAATTTTTTTGTGTTTTTCCCTTTCAAAACCTGCAAAGTCAAAAAACAGGACAAAGATCCTATTCTTCCGTGACCACCTGCGCCAGCATTTTTTCCACCATTACCTTGGTCACCACGCCGGTGCCGTCCAGCGTCACCGAAGCGGTTCCTGCGGCCGCCGCATACTTAGCGGCCGCTGCCGGATCTTCTCCTTTAGACAGCCGACTTAAAAAGGCGGCCAGGGTAGTGTCGCCCGCGCCTACAGTGGATTTCACCTCCACCTGAGGGACCTTGACCCGGAAGGCCTTCCCCTCTCTGGCATAGACAAGCCCTTTTCCGCCCAGGCTAACCAACACATGCTCCACAAAGCCGGACAGCTGTTTAGCCGCCTTTATAACCGAAGAGTCTCCTCTTAACGTGCGGCCCATCAAGGCATTTAGCTCCCTGCCGTTTGGCTTGATGGCAAAGGGGCTGATCTCCCGGTAATCCTCCAGCTTAAAAAAGGGCGTGTCCAGCGCCACCGGCGCTCCCAGCTTTTTTACGAACAAAATTAAATTTTTATAATCCTCTTTCGTCATGTTGGGAGGAAGGCTTCCGGCGAAGACCACCAGCACGCCGGAATATTCCTGCAAGGTGGTGCGGATGCGCTCTTTCAGCTCCTGCAGAGCGCTTCGCTCCAGCGGGCTGCCTCCCCGGTTGATCTTCAGCACCCGCCGGTCCGGCAGCACGATGGTCAGATTCTCCCGCACCGAGCCTTGCACCGGGATCAGGTCAAAATCCACCTTGTCCTTTAACAGCAGTTTTTCTAAAGACAGTATGTTCTGCTGCCCAGCCAAACCTATGGCCCGGGAGGGAATCCGCAGGCTGGTGAGCACCCTTGCCACATTGAGGGCCTTTCCTCCCGCATAGACCGTCTCCTGAGTCGCGTCCACCGGCTCGTCAAAATCCAGCGCCGTCACCCACAGCGTCGCATCCAGCGCCGGGTTGACCGTTACCGTCAGCACCCTGTCAAACATACGGAACACCTCTTTTTGCCCGCCCTGCTAAGCACACCCGGACAGGTCTCTCCTGCCATACAGGAAAGGAGCGGCACGGGCCGCCCTTTCCACCTGTTTTTTTGAGACGTCTTTATTTTTTGCTGATCTTGGTTCCCTGGCGGGTCTCCTCCACCACGTAGCCCAGCGCGGCAATCTGATCCCGTAACGCGTCCGCCTTGGCAAAGTCCTTGGCCTTTCTGGCGGCCGACCGCTCTTCCACCAGCGCCAGCACCTGGGTTGGGATTTCCTCTTCCTTTTTGCGGTTGTAGCAAAGCCCCAGCACACCGCTTAGCTCGTCGAACAGATCCCGCATAAGGGCCATCTGGCCTTTGTTTACCGGCTCCTCCCCGTTTGCCAGGGTATTAATATCCTTCACCAGATCAAACAAAGCGGCGATGGCGTCCGCGGTGTTTAAGTCATCCTCCATTGCCTCGACAAACTGGGCGCGGCGGCTTTCGCACAGCTCCCGGATCTTGCCGTCCGCCTCCCCTTCCGGCAGGGAATCCATCACCCTGTCGATGGTGTCCCGGCAGGTGTAAAGCCGCTCCAGCGCCGCTTTGCACTGCTCGATAACCTCCACGCTGTAGTTGATGGGGCTGCGGTAATGAGCTTGGAGCATCAAAAACCGGATCGGCTCATACCCGTATTTTTCCGCCACGTCCCGGGTGGTGAAAAAGTTGTTGAGGGATTTGCTCATCTTCCGGTTGTCCACGTTGATATAGCCGTTGTGCATCCAGTAGTGGGCGAACTCCTTGCCGGTGGCGCACTCGCTCTGGGCGATTTCGTTTTCGTGATGGGGGAAAATCAGATCCTGCCCGCCGCAGTGGATGTCGATGGTGTCCCCCAAGTAGTTTCTCGCCATGGCGGAGCACTCAATATGCCAGCCGGGACGGCCTTTTCCCCAGGGGGATTCCCAGTAAGGTTCTCCGGGCTTTGCCGCCTTCCACAAGGCAAAGTCCATGGCGTCCTCTTTTTGCTCGCTCACGTCGATGCGGGCGCCGGCCTCCAGATCCTCCAGCGGCATGTGGGAGAGCTTTCCGTAACCGTCAAACTTCTTGGCTCTGAAATACACATCCCCCTGGGACTCGTAGGCATAGCCTTTTTCCACCAGGGTTTTGATGATGTCCAGGATAATGTCCATGTTTTCGGTCACTTTTGGATGCACCGTAGCCGGGCGGACGTTAAGCCCCTCCGCGTCCTTTTTGTACTCGGCGATAAACCGCTCGGAGACCTCCCTGGCGTTTATCCCCTCTTCGTTTGCCTTGCGGATGATCTTGTCGTCCACGTCGGTGAAGTTCTGCACAAACGTCACCTCATAGCCCCGGTATTCCAGAGACCGGCGCAGGGTGTCGAACACGCAGATGGGCCGGGCGTTGCCGATGTGGATATAGTTATACACCGTCGGCCCGCAGGCGTACATCTTTACTTTTCCCGGCGTAATGGGAACAAATTCTTCCTTGATCCGATGGAGAGTGTTAAATATTTTCATCTGTCTGTTGCTCCTTTAACAGTTTAATTTCAGCTTGCAGCTTCTGGACTTCGGCGGACAGCCGGGACAACTCCTGGGCCACAGGGTCAGGAACGTGGATCTGGTCCAGGTTCTGGGACTCCACACAGCGGATGCCGTTTCGCTTGACCACCCGGGCAGGAACGCCTACGGCGGTGGCGTCGGAGGGCACTTCCTCCAGCACCACTGCTCCCGCGGCAATACGGGAATTGTCCCCCACCTTAAACGGACCCAGGATTTTGGCGCCGCTTCCCACTAAAACGTTGTTCCCCAGGGTAGGATGGCGCTTTCCTTTATCTTTTCCCGTTCCGCCCAGGGTTACTCCCTGATAGATGGTGCAGTTGTCGCCGATCTCGGTGGTTTCCCCGATCACCACGCCGCTTCCGTGGTCGATAAACAAGCCGGTTCCGATGGTGGCGCCGGGGTGGATCTCGATGCCGGTTAAAAACCGGGCGAACTGGGAGAGCATCCGGGCGATGAAAAACAAGCGGTGCTTATAAAACCAGTGGGCGATCCGGTACCAGATCAGGGCGTGTACGCCGGAGTACAAAAGAAAAATCTCCAGGCCGTTTCGCGCCGCAGGGTCCCGCTCTTTAATAGCGCGGATATCCGCCCGCAATCGTTTAAACAATCTAAACGGCACCTCCTTAGTCCGTATAAAACAAAAACCTCCGCACCTGCCCAAAAAGACAGGATGCGAAGGCGGTGTCTGACAATACCGCGGTTCCACTTCGATTTCTCACTCAAAACCACTGGCCGCTAACGCCGGCCCTACGCAGGGAGATACTTGGCCGGGGCTATCCCCGGGTTCCCTCCCCGTGCTCGCAAAGGGCATTTCACGAAAGCCGCAACAGGATAAAACGCTTCCAGCCAAGGCGCTTTTCTCTGGTTTCCCGGGGCTGCCCGCTACTTCTCTTTGCTGATAACGCATGTAAACGATTATATATTTATGGTAGCACATCCATGCTGATTTTGCAACGGCCTTTTTGACAGCACCGCGCTTATTTTGTCACATTGATGCAGTGGCGGTTAACCCACACATACTCGATGCCCGAAGCCACCGTTAAAGCCGCCGCGATCCACAACAGAATCTCGTAAAGGATATCCAAGGAAAACCAAACCGGGAACACCCCAAAACCGGCGATGGATTCCAGCAGCAGAATAATCACCAATGCGCCCATGGTAAAAGCCGTCTTAAGTTTTCCCAGCATACTCGCGGCGATGACGTTGCCGCTTTCCACCGCCACCAGCCGCAGGGAGGTGACCAAAAACTCCCGGGCGATGATGATAATCACCGGGATGGACGAGATCAGCCCTAAGTCCACAAAGCAGATCATAGCCGAAATCACCAGCACTTTGTCCGCCAGCGGGTCTAAAAACTTGCCGAAGGTCGTTACCATATTATGCTTGCGGGCATATTTCCCGTCAATGGCGTCGGTCACCGAAGCGGCAATAAAGATAATCAAAGCGATCAGGCTGTTAAACGGGATCTGATCCAGCAGCAAAAACGCCACAAAAAAGGGGACTAATATCACCCGCAGGATACTCAGCTTATTGGGAAGATTCATCCTTGCGTCATGCCTTTCTCATAATTATATTCGGTATTTATACCATTATGCATCGAACTTGACGGCCTCTCCCGTCAGGTCATAGTCCAGCACCTCGTCGATGCGGACGCCCACATACTGGCCGATTTTTAGCGGCTTTTTAGAGGTGAAAAACACCTTGCCGTCGATGTCCGGCGCATCCATGGCGGTACGGCCGAAAAACGCTTCGGCATACCGGTCATACCCCTCCACCACGGTGGTCAGGGTCTTGCCCACCTGGGACTCGTTAAAATCGCTCATGATAAACATCTGCTGTTCCATTACAAGCTCCGCCCGGTGGATTTTTTCCTCCTCACTGAGCTGCCCCTCCATGCGGGCGGCAGGCGTCCCTTCCTCCTGGGAATAGGCAAAACAGCCCAAACGCTCAAACCGGATGTCCCCCACAAATTCGCAGAGCTCTTCAAACTCCTGTTCGGTCTCCCCGGGGAAGCCGGCGATCAGGGTGGTGCGCAGGATAATTCCCGGCACCTTCTGCCGGATTTTTGTAAGCAGCGCCGTCAGTGTCTGACGATCCCCATGGCGGTGCATCGCCTTTAAGATCCGGCCGTTTGCATGCTGCAAGGGGATATCCAGGTATTTCACAAGCTTTTCCTCGCTGGCAATTGTCTCCAACAATTCGTCGGTGATCCGCTCGGGATAACAGTATAACACCCGAATCCAACGGAACCCGTCGATTTTGCAAAGCTCCTTTAAAAGCTTTGCCAGACTCTCCCCGCCGGGGAGATCTTCCCCATAGCGGGTGGTATCCTGGGCCACCACCACAAGCTCGGTCACGCCCCGCCCGGCAAGCCAGTTGGCTTCCGCGAGGATATCCGCCATCTCCCGGCTGCGAAACCGCCCTCTGATCGAGGGGATGGCGCAGTAGCTGCAGCAGTTGTCACAGCCCTCCGCGATTTTTAAATAGGCAAAAAACGGCAGGGTGGAAAGCACCCGTCCGCCGTTTAGGGGCAGATCCTCTTTTTTAGCGTCAAACAGCACCGATTTATGGCCGCTAAGCGCCTGTTTTATCGCAGCGGCGATCTGCTCGTTGGAGCCGATGCCCAGCACCACGTCCAGCTCGGGGATCTCTTTGACAAGTTCCTCCCGGTACCGCTCTGCCAAACATCCGGTGGCCACCACGCATTTAATCCTGCCCTCTTTTTTCAGCTGGCAGAATTCCAAAATATTCTCGATGGATTCCTGTTTGGCGCTTTCAATAAAGCCGCAGGTGTTGACCACCACCACGTCCGCCAAACCGGGATCCGGTTCCAGCTCGTATCCATCCTGGCGGAGAAGGTACAAAAGCATCTCCGCGTCCACCTGGTTTTTAGGGCATCCCAAAGACACCATTCCTACTCTTACCGACAATCTGTTTCCTCCGTCCTCTGCCTATCCGGCCTATTCAAACGCATACTGGCCTTCCTCTTCCTCCGGAGGGCCGGCGACAGCGTCTTCCACACGCTTTAAGCTTTTGGAAAGCTCCAGCAGCGTATCCCGGGACTGCTGGGTCAGCTTGCGCTGTTTGTCCTGGATCTCGATAACCTCCGCAAACCCCAGGAAAACAGCGAATAAAATGCAGCTGAGCAAAAACATCTCCAGCGTGATGCCCCAGTTAAACATCTGAGAGCCCTCGTACGCCGGAACAAATACGCCGCAGACAACGCTGCCAATAAGCCCCATTACAAAAAATACAACACCGGTGCCTGCAAAAGTTCTTGCAATTTTATTTTTCATGCTATCTCTCCTGATTGTAACGTTTTTATCCGCACCTTAATCCCATCGATATTCTTCCGAGGAATCAAGCTCCTCCCTGTATTCCTCGATAACTGCGCGGATGTCGCTGTAGCTGTGCCCCAGCCTCGCCAGCGCGTTTGTCACCTTCTGCACGCCCTTGGGGTCATCCAGATAGCGAGCGTATTTGCGCTCCACAAGCTCCCGGAGCTCCTGCCTGGGGTCGATCTGCTCCAAAAGCTCCTCCAGCACCCTGTCGGCGAGCTCCCCGCTGATTCCTTTTTTCTGGAGCTCAAAACGGGTGCGGCGCTCCCCCAGCTTGCGGCGCTGCAAACAGTCTTTGGTAAGCTTTGCCGCATAGACCTCGTCGTTTAAGTACCCAAGCTCCGCCATCTTTTCCACGGTGTCTAAAGCAATATCCTCGTCCACCGACTGGCAGAGCTTATCAAACAGCTCCTTCCGGGAGTGATCCCGGTAGGTGAGCAGATACAGCGCCCGCTCCCTTGCCTTGCGAAACTGCGCCTGGCGCATAAGCTCCTCCAAAAGCGCCGGAGAGACCTCCTCCCCCACCGAAAGCCCGGCGGCGGCGATGATCTCGATATCCAGAATGTACCAGTACTCCCCATCCACATAGACGGTGTACCGGGTGCCCTTTTGTTTTTCGATTCCTGTGATCTTCATGCTTTGTTACCGGCGGCTAGTCGAAATCCTTTTCATCCGGCTCCACGTCCACCGACGCTTCCCGCCGGGGAGCGGGCTTTGCCGCCGGAGCCGCCGGAGCGGGCGCAGGGGCCGGAGCCTCTTTCGCCGCCGCTTTCTGCGCCTTTTTGGAGGTGAGCGTCAGATTCTCAGCGTTTTCCATGATCTGTTTTCTTAAATCCTCGCAGAAGTCAGGATGCTGGCGCAGGTAATCCTTGGCGCTGTCCCGTCCCTGGCCCAAACGCTCGCCGTTGTAGCTAAACCACGCGCCGGACTTGTTGATGATCCCCAGATTGACGGCAAAGTCCAAAACCTCACCTTCCACCGAGGTGCCCTCACCGTACATAATATCAAATTCGCACTCTTTAAAGGGCGGCGCCACTTTGTTTTTCACAACCTTGCACTTGGTGCGGTTGCCGATGATCTCACTGCCGTTTTTGAGCGCTTCCCCTTTGCGCACCTCGATACGCACCGAGGAATAGAATTTTAACGCCCGGCCGCCGGGGGTAACCTCGGGGTTGCCGTATACCACGCCGATTTTTTCACGCACCTGGTTAATAAACACCGCCACGCAGTTGGATTTGGAGATAACGCCGGTGAGCTTGCGCAGCGCCTGGGACATAAGTCTTGCCTGCAGGCCCACATGGGTGTCTCCCATCTCTCCCTCAATCTCCGCCTTGGTGACCATGGCGGCCACCGAGTCGATGACGATGATGTCAATGGCTCCCGAGCGCACCAGCGCCTCGGTGATTTCCAGCGCCTGCTCGCCGGTATCCGGCTGGGAGACCAGCAGGGAGTCTACATCCACCCCCAGCGCTTTGGCGTAGATGGGGTCAAGGGCGTGCTCCACGTCGATAAAGGCCGCCTCGCCCCCTTCTTTCTGGGCCTGGGCGATCATCTGCAGGGCGACGGTTGTTTTACCGGAGGATTCCGGCCCGTAAACTTCCACGATCCGTCCCCGGGGGACGCCGCCGATGCCCAGCGCCAGATCCAGGCCGCTGGAGCCGGTAGAAATCGCGTCCACCTTCATGGTGGTGGCCTGCCCCAGCTTCATCACCGCTCCCGCGCCGAACTGTTTTTCGATCTGCGCCAGCACGGTTTCCAGCGCTTTTTGTTTATCTTCATTAGCCACCCGGGTCACGGGGGGCTTGGTTGATTTCACTGTTGCCATTTTCATTCTCCATTCTGTGATTCAAGGCGGCTGCCCGGTTTTTGTTTACCGTCAGCCGGCGAATCCGCAAACTACTCTTATTATATCACACAAGTCCTTATGAAAGCAAATATTTACAAACCCGGCCTGCACTAAAAATTCCGCCACGGCGTCCTGCTGGCCCAGGCCGATTTCAAACAAGAGCCCCCCGCCCGGCAAAAGCCGTTTTTGATAAATCGCAGGAAGCTCCTGGTAAAAGGACAGGCCGTCCTCTTCTCCATACAGCGCGGCGGCGGGCTCAAACGCCACCTCCGGCTGGAGACGGCGCATATCCTCCCTCGTCAGGTAGGGCGGGTTACAGACGATGCAGTCAAAATCCATAAGGCTTTCGGGAGGGAAAAACGCGTCCCCTTTTAACGCCTCGACCTCCGCCTGATGGAGCCGGAGATTTTTTTGCAGGTAAAAAAGCGCCTCCGGCGACTTTTCCAGTGCGAAAACCTTTAAGTCCGGCCGCTCTTTTTTCAGGGTGATGGCGACGCATCCGCTTCCCGAGCAAAGGTCGAGCACCTTGGCGTTCGGCCGGCCTTTTAAAAATGTTAACGCCGTCTCGCACAAAAGTTCGGTATCCTGGCGGGGGATTAAAACCCCTTCCCCCACCAAAAAACGGCGGCCGTAAAAATCCCATTCCCCCAAAAGGTACTGAAGAGGATAGTGCTTTGCCCGGCGGCCGGCCAATTGAAGGGCTTTTTGCAGGGCAGCTTTATCCATCTCCTCCCGGTACAAAAGAGGGAGGGCGCTTTGGGGCGTTGACAGGCAGAAGCTTACAATCTCCCGGGCCTCCCAAGAAGCGTTTTCAATGCCGCTTGAAGCCAAAAGCGCCTGGATTTCCCGGACTGCCTCGGCGATTACCACTGGTCCTCTCCCTTGTTGTCGGGCAGCACCGCTTTGAGCGCCGCGATGCCCACCTCGATCTGCTCGTCGTCCGGCTCCCTGGTGGTAAGCCTTTGCAGGGCCATGCCGGGAGCTGAAATAATCCGGGTAAACAGGTTGTCGTGCCGCCCCGCAATTTTGATAAGCTCATAGGCCGCACCCACCACTACCGGCAGCAGGACGATCTTGAGCGCCATACGGATAAGCAGGTTATCCCAGGTTACCACGGAAAAAACAAGGATGCTGAGGATCAGCACGATAATCAAAAAGCTGGTGCCGCAACGGGGATGAAACCGGATGTATTGTTTCACGTTTTCCACCGTCAGTTCCTCGCCGCCCTCATAGCAAGCGATGGACTTGTGCTCCGCCCCGTGGTATTCAAAGGTGCGGCGCACATCCTTCATACAGGCCACAAGGGCCAGATAGCCCACAAACAAAGCAATCTTGACAATGCCTTCGATCAGCGCCCGGAACCATCCTAAATCCAGCGCCCAAAACCGGATCGTCAGGGCATTGATTCCTTTGGCGATTAAAGCGGGAAGATACATAAACAGGCCGATGGCGATGACAACGCCCAGCACTACACCCACAATGGTAACCACCCGCATCAGGTTGTCCCCGAACAAATCCAGGATCTTCTGTTCAAACTTGCTGGGCGGCTCTTCCTCCTCGCCGTCGTCCAACTCCAGCTTTTCCGCCGATTTCATCAGGCACTTGTAACCCAACACCATCGAGCTGATAAAATTGAAAACACCCCGTATAATGGGAACTTTTTGATACCACTTGCGGTTTACGGTGCTTTGCACCCCCCAGGTCTCCACCTCGATCTCCCCGTTGGCCCGGCGCACCGCCATAGACGCTTTATCCACGCCCCGCATCATCACGCCTTCGATCAAGGCCTGACCACCGATGCTGGTTTTAAAGCTGTTGTTCCGGTCCGGGGTCTTGTATTTCTGTGTTTGACTCACTCTCTATGCTCCTTTCAAATCCCGCCGCTTCGTCGATTTCCTCCTGCTTTTTGAGGATTGGCAGCCGGATTGTTACGGTCGTACCTTTTCCTTCCACGCTGTCCACTGTCAGGCTTCCATCGTGCATTGAGACGATCTCGGTAGCCACAGCCAGGCCAATCCCCGATCCTCTGCGAGTGAGGTTCGCCTTGTAAAACTTCTCCTTCACAAAGGGGAGGTCCTCCTTGCTGATCCCGCAGCCGGTATCGCTGACAGTGATGCAGATATCGTCTCCTTCCTGCACGGCGTTGACGGCGACGACACCGCCTGAATCGGTATACTTCACAGCGTTATCGATAATATTAATAAACACCTGCTTAATCCGGTTGCGGTCTCCATAAATGGGAGGCAGCATAAACGGCTCATGATAAGTCAGAGTGATATTTTCCCGCTTAGCCCGCTCGGTGTAAATCAGCACCGCTTCCCCCAGCTCGGCCAAAACGTCCATTTTATCCTTAAGCAAAGAGAACCGGCCGCTCTGCATCCGGGAAAAGTCCAAAAGCTCCTCCACCATCTGGGACAAACGCTCGGTCTCGTGCAGGATAACCTGCATTCCCTTTTGGATGGTCTGGGTGTCCTGAGGGGTGGTGGCCGCCATAGTCTCGCCCCAGCCCTTGATCGCGGTCAGGGGCGTCCTCAGCTCATGGGAAACCGAGGAGATAAATTCGTTTTTGATCTTTTCGGTGGCCGCCAGTTCCTCCGCCATGTGGTTGATGGTGTCGCAAAGCTGTCCCAATTCATCGCTTTTGTCCTTGATAATCCGAATGTCGTAATCGCCCTCGGCGATCTGCCGGGTAGCGGCGGATAACTGCTGGACCGGCATGACAATGGATTTTAGGAAATAAATTCCCGAAATCAGCACAAACACAATAATCACAAGGCACACCAGCGAAAACATCAGAAACGCCCGGATAATCATGCTGTCGGCCTGCTCTAAAGACACCACAAACCGCAGCGCCGAATACTCCGCGTTATCCACCGGCAGCAAAACGGTGACCGCCATAATCTTTTCACCGCTGTCCAGCTTTCCGATGTACATCCCGGTGGAATCCGGGGAATCCAGCGCCGCCTCATAATCAGGCAGCGTTGTTTTATAAAGATAAGTAAAGCCGCTGGAGGTCAGCACAATCTTCCCCCGGTGATCGATGGCCATCAGCTCCATCCTGTTGCGAAGCTCAAAATTCTCCACCACATTGCGGACTTCTTCGGTAAAGTTTGTGGTGTCGCTGCCGGAGTACTTGACCAACAGGTTGGAAGTCGTGGTAGCTCTGGACATCAGGGTTTGTTTAATCGAGCTGTAGTAAAAATTTTTTATGGCAAACGAAAAGCCGATTTCCGCTGCGACCAAAATGACGAGCAAAAGCCCGACGATGTTAAGCGCCCATCGCCGGACAATGCTGTTTTTCAGCCGGAACGGATGTTTTGTCAGCTTGGATAGTTTTACGCGTTCCATTTATATCCATATCCCCATACCGTTAAAATATATTTGGGATTACTGGGTTCGTCCTCAACCTTCATCCGCAGCCGCCGGATATTGACGTCTACGATCTTGATATCGCCGTAGTAATTTTCCCCCCAGATACCGTTTAAAATGGTATTGCGGTCTAACGCCACATTCTGGTTTTTCATAAACATCTCCATGATCTGATACTCCACCTGGGTCAGCTCGATGGGAACGCCGTTTTTTAACAGCGTCCGGCTCTTTAAATTGAGCAAAAACGGACCGGACTCGATGTTTTTGGTCTGCTTTTCCGCCGCCATGTTCACCCGGCGGTAGATCGCGTCAATGCGGGCCACCAGCTCGGAGGGAGAAAAGGGCTTGGTGATGTAATCGTCTGCCCCCATCATCAGGCCGCCCACTTTATCCATTTCCTGGGCCTTGGCCGTAAGGATGATGATCCCCAGCTCCGGGCTTTGGGCCCTGAGCTTTTTGCAGACGGTAAACCCGTCGATCCCCGGCAGCATCACATCCAAAAGAGCGATGTCAAAATCTCCATTTTGTTCTTCAAACACCCGCAGGGCATCTTCGCCAGTGGCGACATCCACTACCGTATAACCCGAACGCTGCAAATTAATTACCACAAAGTCCCGGATGACGTCTTCATCCTCGCACACCAAAATCTTTCTCATGTTAACAACCATCCTTTCTGGCTTTTGGAAATAACGGCGCTTCCGCCGCGGCCGCATTTACCGCAAAAATGAAATTTAACACTTCTCCCCATTGTTTGTTTTTCTACAGGTAAAGATCTTATGTCATAATGAGAAGGTTGCTTTCCACATCCTTGATGTCAATGGCCAGATCGGCGTTTCCCTCCGCCGAAACCGACGCTAAATAGGTCATCTGTCCGTTATCCTTAACCTCCTGATATCCTTGGGGGACGCCCTGCTGCTGAAGATCGCTGCGCTTGATGGTGCGGATTCGCAAAACCACGTTTTCATCGTTTGTCACCGAACCGCTGTAACGGAAAAAGACGACGTCGCCTGTGGCGTTGTCCTTGCGCACACTGACCTTATCCACCCATTCCTCGGGGAACTTGAAAATATAGCCGTCGCCTCCATTGACATAGGAGGACATAATTTTAACAAGCTGCCCGTCAATCAGATCGTTCCAGTCGGTGCGCAGCAGCCGTTCCTCTTCAGGGAAAGTTTCGTATCCCAGCATGGGAGAGGAGACCGGAATTTCAATAATCCCGTCGTTGTTGATATCCATGCTCCGAAGTCCTGTGCGGGTAGTTTTACCGGTAATGTTCAAAGTGCTGCTGTAAACGGCGTTGCACAGCTCGCCCTTATCAAAATACAGAATTTCCGTTCCATAAACGTTGGTTCCTTTAAGGCCGTCCAGATAAAGAGCCGTTTTACGGGGGTATAGCATCCCCTGCTGGATATTGGTATACTCATAAACGGACACATCCATTTTGGCGATGCTTTTCACCCGGAACCCGCCGGATTCATACTCCACCAGACGCGCCATCGGTTCCGCAGCGGCGTTCGCCGCCCCTGAAGAAATCACCACCAGCTCGTCGTCGGAATCCATATCGATATCCATGACCTCCATCGCCGAATACCCCTGAGAATATCCCGCGGTCAATTCTCCGTCCTGATACTCATACACCTTGAGAATCTTTTCGGTCTGGTTGACCAGGCTGTAGCCGATAGCGATAAACTTCTCTCCAAAGGAACTGGACTGTCCGAAGCTGATTTTGTCCACCTCGGTGCCGTCTCCTACAATCTCCCCTGCAGAGACCCATTCGCCGTCCCGTTTGTCCAATACCATCACATGCACATTGGGGCTTGTCTGAGGTACGGTGCCGGTCGATTCATAAAAGACAATCGCTTCGTCCCCCGGCTCGTCATCGATGTTTTGAAGGACAAAGGCCGATCTGTTCTCCCCGGAATCGGGATACTTCAGCTGTACCTCCTGTCCCACCGCTTTTTCCAGCGCCTCGTAAATCATGTTCTGCTCATCCGTCAGCTTAGGCGGAGACATAATCCCGTCGATGTTGGTAAAATCCCCCTGCGTACATCCGCCTAAGCTGACCGCTGTAAGCGCACCAAGCAAAAGGGCTGCAGCCTTTTTTATGCTCTTTATTTTCACACCTATCCTACTATTCATCGTAACCTTCCCGTTCCCACAAAACCCCTGTCGTCCTGACTGAATGGGATCCCAAAAGCTTAAAGCCCGGGCTTTATGGCGCTGCCAATGCGATCAGACCGGATGTATATCGGCCTAAACGTGCCAACTGTTTCATTTAAGTTTTTGAAAACTGACCAGCGGCTATCATTCCGCAGGCCTTAACGTCCTCAGAAGTATCACAATATTTTTTATCACTTATGTACTTTATAATAATAAACTGACCGGAGGGGAATGTCAATTCTCCGGATGCGAATTCTCCTGAAAAACCAAGGCAGCGGCACTTCCAGTAATTTTAACCGGCCTGTTAGAAAAATTTATAGAAATTTGTGAATTTTACGGGCGGTTTGTCCTTGAAAAAGAGAACGTCATTCTGTATAATGCCTATGTATCTTATGATATCCTAACACAAATTCTTAGTAACCAGTACAGAAAGGACCGGATTCTATGAATATTCTTGTTGTCGGATGCGGCAAGGTAGGAATTCGCCTGGCGGAATCCCTCAGCCAGGACGGCCACGACGTCTCGGTGGTGGATGAGGACGCCTCCCGCTTTGACACCCTGACAGAAGACTGCGTCACCACCGCCGGCGTCCCCATCGATCAGGACGTCCTTCGAAAAGCGGGGATTGAAAACTGCGACGCTATCGCTGCGGTCAGCCATGACGACACCACCAACATCATGGTGGCTCAAGTGGCCAGGCAGATTTTCCATGTACCCACTATTATCTGCCGGATCTACGACCCCCGGCTGGAAGAGGTGTTCACCCATTTCGGGATGCACACCATCTGCCCTACCAGTCTGACGGTGGCGTCGGTTAAATCCGCGCTGTATGGACAGGTGGACAGCAAACTGCTCAATATCGGCTCCCACACGGTGGAATTTAAGCGGCATCCCGTTCCCAAAAGCTTATATGACCGTCCCTTATCCGAAGTGCGGTGTGAGGCGGATGAAGCCGTCTTTGCTGTGGAGCACGCCGATCACACGCTTACTTTAGCCGGCACGGCGCCCGTACGCCTGCGGGAGGGAGACGTGCTGCTCCTTTCTCAACTTGTAGACTAAAGCGGCATCGTTTTAGAGGAGGATACAGAAATATATGAAAGTAGTTATTATCGGCGGCGGAAAGGTCGGCTATTATCTGGTTAAAACATTGCTGGAACACGGGCACGATCCTGTGCTGATCGAAATCAACAAGCAGCTGGCGCATTTTATCGCCAACGATTTGGACATCCCCGTTATTTCCGGAGACGGCACCTCTTTGGATGTGCTGGAGTCTGCGGATATCGACGGGTTTGACGCGTTAATCAGCGTCACCGGCAAGGACCAAAACAACCTGATCGCCTGCCAGATCGCGAAGAACAATCTGCACATCAAACGGACGGTTGCCAAGGTGAACAACCCTAAAAATGCTTCCGTCATGCGGCAGCTGGGAATCGACATTGTCATCAGCAGCACCGACGCCATCGCCCGTCTGTTGGAGCGGGAGGTGGACACCGCCCGGATCAAACAGCTGATTAGTTTAAATCAGGGAGAAAATTCCATCAACGAGATCAATCTCCCCGAGCATTACAAATATCACGGCAAAAAGTTAGCGGAGTTAAAGCTCCCCGAGCAGTGCATCATCGTTTCGATCACCCGGGGAAATCAGGTTATCATCCCCCGAGGCAACACCGCTGTTTTCAGCGGCGATAAGATTCTTATCATGTGCAAAAGCGCTGCCGTTCACAGTATTAAAACAGCCCTTCGGCTGGATTAACAACAAAAGGCCGCCGGAACAATTTGCGGTTTGTTCCAGCGGCCTTTTGTCTTGAGGGGGTACTTTATCTTTTGAGGAGGGGGTCAGTATACCTTAACGAATTGCGGCAACGTTAAGGTATGGTTTTATTATACCGGATCCCGCTGAAAGTGTGTTACAAACTTGTAAACGGGCAGTAAAGGATTCTGGACGAGATTTAAACGATTCATGACTATGTTTTCTTCGTTAAAGTTAATAAGATTTCATTCAAAAATTCATATATATCGCCTTAACCCCCCTTGGTGTTGTGTTTTGAAACCGTTTATGGTATGATAATAAAAAACACATTTGTTCTTTTTTGCGCAAATGTCCCCAAGGATGTGAAGACATGCTGCACGAAACGGCCAAACGGATTTATGATTATATTAAGCTGCGCTCGGTGGACGACATCCCCCCCACCGTCCGGGAGATCTGCCGGGATTTAAACATCAAGTCCACCTCTACGGTGCATAAATATTTAAACCAGCTTTGTGAAGAAGGCCTGATTGAAAAACAAGGCGGGCAAAACCGCACCATCAAGCTTCCCCACAAGCACGCCGCCAGCGTCCCCGTCATGGGCGTGGTCACCGCAGGCCTTCCCATCACCGCGGTGCAGAACATCGAGGGCTATGTCTCCTTTTCCGGGTACCGGGGGAATCCGGACGACCTGTTCGCCCTGCACGTACGGGGCGAGAGCATGAAGGACATCGGCATTTTAGACGGGGATGTGGTCATCGTCAAGCGCACCCCCGTGGCTGAAAACGGAGAGATCGTAGTGGCTATGATTGAAGACGAAGCCACCGTCAAGCGGTTTTACAAGGAAAACGGCCACTTCCGTTTGCAGCCGGAAAACGACGCTTTTGACCCTATCATTGTCGATCAGGTGGTGATTTTAGGGCGGGTAATCGCCTGCATCCGAAGCTATGAATAGAGCGTAGGGCTTCGCCCTACGCTCCGGAAAAAACGCTTGCGGGCCATACACGACGGCCCGCATTTCGCATCTTATCGCTGCGAACCCGCGCTTTTTCTAAGCTTATACGCTCTACCATGCACCCGTGCGCTATGCCTCGCCCCCCAAAAACCGCTTGCGGATAAAACAGCAAGAAAAAACTCCTTTCGGAAACCAAGATTTCCGAAAGGAGTTTTTTGTAAGTACAAAGATTTCTTATTTTTCGTCGTTCCAGGAGTACATTTTGCGCAGTTCTTTGCCCACCTGCTCCAGCTGATGCTCCGCTTTAATCCGGCGGGTAGCGCTGAAGTGAGCACGGCCGTCCTTGTTCTCCGCAATCCACTTGGAGGCAAAGGTGCCGTCCTGAATCTCGGACAGAACTTTCTTCATCTCTTTCTTGGTGTCCTCAGTGATGATGCGTTTGCCCACCTCGTAGTCACCGAACTCAGCGGTGTCAGAGATGGAGGCGCGCATCTCGGAGAAGCCGCCGTGATAGATCAGGTCAACGATCAGCTTCATCTCATGGATGCACTCGAAGTAAGCGTTTTCCGGCGCATAGCCCGCTTCCACCAGGGTCTCGAAGCCAGCCTGCATCAACGCGCAGACGCCGCCGCACAGAACCACCTGCTCGCCGAACAGGTCGGTTTCGGTCTCCACCCGGAAGGTGGTCTCCAAAACACCCGCTCTTGCACCGCCGATACCGGCAGCATACGCTAAAGCGATGTCTTTTGCTCTACCGGAAGCATCCTGCTCGATCGCGATCAGATCCGGAACGCCTTTACCGGCGACATACTCGCTGCGCACCGTGTGACCGGGGCCTTTGGGGGCGATCATGATGACGTCTACGTCCGCCGGAGGTTTGATCTGCTGGAAATGGATGTTAAAGCCATGAGCAAACGCCAGAACTTTTCCGGCGGTCAGATAGGGGGCGATGCTGGTCTTATACAGATCCGCCTGTTTCTCGTCGGGGATCAGGATCATGATGATATCGGCTTTTTTTGCCGCCTCTTCGGTGGTCATCACCGTTAAGCCCGCCGCTTCCGCCTTGGCCCAGGACTTGCTGCCTTCATACAGGCCGACAACTACATCCACGCCGCTGTCATGCAGGTTAAGGGCATGTGCATGGCCCTGGCTGCCGTAGCCGATGATGGCAACGGTTTTGCCTTCCAGAAGGCTCAGGTTGCAGTCGCTTTGATAATAGATCTTTGCCATAATGAATTACCTCCGTTTCACCGAGAAACAGGTCTTTTGGGCCCTTTTCCGGCGTTTTATAAATTGTTGTATAAAAATCTGAGATTGGTCAGATTTTAACCGAGTGTTATTTTTTGGTGTTGATGGTATCGCTGCCCTTTTGGGTGGCGATGGTGCCGGTACGCACCACCTCGCGGATCCCGTAAGGTCTTAAAATCTCCAGCATGTTGTCCAGCTTTTCGGTGGTCTCGCTGGCTTCGATGGTCATGGTGGTGCGGGTGATGTCGCAGATTTTGGCGTCCATCACCTTGGCGATATTGATAATATCCCCTCGGTTGTCGGCGCCCGCCGCCACCTTCACCAGCATCAGCTCACGGCTGATGAGCTCATCCGGCTCCAGCGTTTTGAGCTTGATGACATCAATAAGCTTGTTGAGCTGTTTTTCCACCTGTTCCACCGTGTAGTCGCTGCCGTCCACCACAATGGTGATGCGGGACATAGTGCTGTCCTCGGTAACGCCTACCGCCAGGCTCTCAATATTAAAACTCCTGCGGGAAAACAATCCTGAAATCCTGGACAAGACGCCCGGATGGTTTTCCACCAGGATGGAAATGGTACGCTTCAATCCTTACGCCACCTTTCGGCATTTCCTGGACGGCAGCCGTGGAGCTGCTGCCCGTTTGTTTCTATTTACAACGTGGATTCTTCGGGGCTGACGTCGCACTCCAGCAAAAAGGGGCCGGCGCTTTGCAGCAGCGTTTGCACTGCTTTTTCCTCTTCCTCCGCCCGGGAGATCCGCATGGACTCGATCCCGTAAGCCTGGGCGATCTTGACAAAATCCGGGCTTCCCGTCAGATCTACGCCCGAATAGTTTTCGTGGTACATATTTTTCTGAAGCTCCCGCACCATGCCCAGGCGGTTGTTTTTCATGACGATAATCTTCACCGGAATGTGATGCTGGCAGATCGTCCCCAGCTCCATCATCTGCATCTGGAAACTGCCGTCACCGCACACGGCGATTACCTGAGTGTCCGGCAGAGCAGTTTTGACACCCTCCGCCGCGCCCACGGAATAACCCATGGTTCCCATGCCGCCGGTGGTGAGCAGCCGGCCTTTTTTTACTTCAAAATAGTTGGCGGTCCAGATCTGGTTTTGCCCCACGTCCGCCACCACCACGCAGTCTTCCTCGGTGTGAGCGGACAGCTTTCTTAAAAACGCCTTGGGATTGATGCTGCCGTCAGGATAAGATTCCTGCACCGGCTCTTTGGCCTTGAGGGCGTTAAGGGTCTCGATCCACTCCTCATGGCCGCCGCAGCTGTCCCCTTCAAAAGCGTCTAATATCTGGTTTAAAATAATCCTGGCGTCGCCCACCAGAGGGATCTGGGCTTCCATGTTCTTGCCGATCTCCGCCGGGTCGATATCGATGTGAATGATCTTGGTGCGCTGCTGCAGCGTGCCCGGCGCCGTCACCGCCCGGTCGCCCACCCGGGCGCCGATCAAGATCAAAAGGTCGGACTCGTTGACCGCGGTGTTCGCCACCCGGCGGCCATGGGTTCCCAGCATTCCATAGTGGAGAGGATGGGCCGTGGGGATCGCCCCGATCCCCATCATGGTGGTGATTACCGGAATGTGGCAGGTTTCCGCCAAACGGCGAAGCTCCTCTCTGGCGCCAGTGGCAAAAAGCCCGCCGCCCGCGCAGATAATGGGTTTCTTTGCCTCCTTGATGGCGCTGATTACCCGCTTGATCTGCAGGGGATGCCCCTTCACGCTGGGCTTATAGCCCCGGATGGACACCGACTCCGGATAGGAAAACTCGATTTCTTTATTCTGCACGTCCATGGGGACGTCGATAAGCACCGGGCCGGGACGGCCGGTACCCGCAATGTAGAAAGCCTCTTTAAAAATCCGGGGAATATCCTCGGCGTTTTTTACAAGATAGCTGTGCTTGACAAAGGGTTCCACCGCGCCGGTGATATCCGCCTCCTGGAACACATCCCGTCCCAGCAGCTCGCTGACCACCTGGCCGGTGATCGCCACCATGGGCACCGAATCGCTGTACGCCGTAGCGATGCCGGTAATCAGGTTGGTTGCCCCAGGGCCGGAGGTGGCAACGCATACCGCCGGCTTTCCCGTCACACGGGCATAACCGCTGGCCGCATGAGCGGCGTTTTGTTCCTCCCGCACTAAAATATGCCGGATTCCCGAACCGACCAGCGCATCGTAAAACGGACAGATAGCCGCTCCGGGATAGCCGAAAATATCTTTGACACCTTCCCGCTTGAGGCATTCGGTCATAGCCTGCGCAGCTTTCATCGGTCATCTCGCCCTTTCATCTTTCAAAAATATTCGATAAATATGAATTTCCATGCGTTTCATACTTTTATTTATTATAGGAGCATTCCCCCGTTTCCGTCAATAGGATTTTACGGCTTTTTTGACAAAAACAGCAAATCCACAAAATTTCCGGTTGTATTAACATAGTAAAGGGTTAAATTTGACGGCAGGGTACAAAACACCATGAAAAATCCCCTCTGAGCCCCAAAAAATCTAGTGCATTTTTCGTTGCAATCCCCTCAAAAATAGAGTAAAATAACGAATATATGCCGTTTGAAACGCTGAAAGCGGGTAAGCGGTGATCTGCAAAAGAAAGGACCGGTCCCTATTATGGACAGCACGCTGAAAAAACTGGAAACAGCGGATTTTTTAATATATAACCTGAGCGTTTATACCCACATTACTGAAAACGACGACGATGTGGAAACCAAGGTGCTGGAATACCTGCACTATACCTTTATCAACATCTATGACAAGCAGGAGGCGAATTTCGAGTCCGCCGCCCGGTATTATTCGGATTTCTGCTACTTTTTGTATCACACCAAATCCATGGGCTGCCTGCCGGACTATCTGTACGACCTCGTTTTATACCACGACAACGTCTTCAGCAGAGAGTGCGCCAAGAATAACTTTGCCAAGCTCCCGCCCTATCTCAAGGCGGCCGCCACCAACGATTTAAACGCCTTTTACGCTTTGTCTTTGATTACCTCCCAGGACATCAAGGACGCCATGTTTGAACGGTTCCCTGAAAAAAGCGAGTACATAAAGCTTTTGCCCGATTATTCCAGCCGGCACAACGTCTACCACCCTCAGGGCTGCTGGGGGGACAGCTTATCTAAAATCGCCGACTTTTACCGGGAACAGGGCATCGGCCTGTACGCCCGGTACAAAGCGTTCAGCTTCGTGCGCACCCCCAGAGGGAACTTTCTGTTAAAACCGGTGCTGGAACCGGACGACATCCGTCTGCGGGATTTAAAGCAGTACGAAAGCCAGCGCAAAAAGGTCGTGGAAAACACCCTGGCGTTTTTGGCGGGCAAACCCTGTAACAACGTCCTTTTGTACGGCGATCGGGGGACGGGAAAATCCTCCACTGTCAAAGCTCTTTTAAACGAATACCAGGATCAGGGCCTGCGGATCATCCAGGTGGATAAAAGCAATCTCTGCGGCTTGGGGGATTTAATCGAACAGGTGACGGACATCCCGTTAAAATTCATCATCTTTATCGACGACCTGACCTTCCAGGAAAACGACGACAACTTCGGCATGTTAAAAGCCGTGCTGGAAGGCGGTGTGGTCAAGCGCCCCAATAACATCGTCATCTACGCCACCTCCAACCGGCGGCATCTGATTAAAGAGACCTTTACCGCGAGAGAGGGAGACGAGATCCACAAAGCGGACACCATCGACGAAAACCTTTCCCTGTCCGACCGGTTCGGCCTGACGCTCACCTTCTTAATGCCCAACAAGGACAACTATCTTGCCATCGTCAAGGCCATCGCCGACGACCGCAAGCTGGATATCGACGTGGAAACCCTCTTTAAAGGCGCGGAGCGGTTCGCCCTGGAAAAAGGCGCGCGCACGCCCCGTTTGGCCCGGCAATATGTGGACCACGTCCAGGCCCGCAGCGAGCTGGGACTGCCGATACTGTAACCGTGTAACCGACTCAAAGTCCAATGGTATTAAGTCAAGAGGGTGATGCAAGAAAAAATGAGCAAAAAGGCGCAAGAAGTGGAATGCAGGCAGCAAAAAGGCAACACCAACCTAAGCCCTGCCTCTGTGGAATTTTGAAACA
>CALXBH010000022.1 GCA_944386475.1 uncultured Clostridia bacterium
TTTTGCTGGTGCATCATGGCGAGATAGGCGTTAATAAAGCCGTCAAGATCCCCGTCCATCACCGCATTAATATTGCCCATTTCGTAGCCGGTGCGGTGATCCTTCACCAGGGTGTAGGGCATAAAAACATAGGAGCGGATCTGAGAACCCCAGGCGATCTCTTTTTGCTCGCCCTTAATGTCCT
Source organism: uncultured Clostridia bacterium (assembly GCA_944386475.1). Lineage (GTDB taxonomy): Bacteria > Bacillota > Clostridia > Oscillospirales > Ruminococcaceae > Metaruminococcus. The sequence goes on from CALXBH010000022.1 coordinate 185, forward strand.
CGATCTTGTCCAGATGCTCCCGCTCTTTGATCTCGATGAGCTTGGATTTAAGCATCTTCATCGCTACCTCCCGGTTTTGGTGCTGGCTGCGTTCGTTTTGGCAGGCCACCACGATGCCGGTGGGCAGGTGGGTGATGCGGATAGCGGACTCGGTTTTATTGACGTGCTGGCCGCCTGCGCCGCCGGAGCGGTAGGTATCCACCTTTAAATCCTCATCCCGGATGTCGATCTGGATGTCGTCGTCGATTTCGGGCATGACCTCCAGGGAGGCAAAAGAAGTGTGCCGCCGGCCGGAAGCGTCAAAGGGGGACACCCGTACCAGCCGGTGTACGCCGGTTTCGCTGCGTAAAAAGCCGTAGGCGTTAAGCCCTTCGATCAAAATCGAGGCGCTTTTGATGCCCGCTTCTTCGCCGTCCAGATAGTTTAATACCTTGACTTTAAAGTTGTGGCGCTCCGCCCAGCGGCAGTACATCCGGTAGAGCATTTCCACCCAGTCCTGGGCCTCGGTGCCGCCCGCCCCCGCGTGGAAGGTGAGAATGGCGTTTTTGCTGTCATATTCCCCGGAGAGCAGGGTGGAGAGCTTTTGAGACTCCAGCTCCCCTTTCACCGACGCCACGCCGGCGCGGATTTCTTCCAGCATGGTTTCGTCGTTTTCCTCCTGGGCGATCTCGATCAGGGTGCGGGTATCGCTGAAATCGCTTTTCAGCTTTTCAAAGTTGTGGACAGTATCCTTTAACGCGCTGGTTCTTTGCAGAATCTTTTGAGAGCGCTGCATGTCGTCCCAAAAGCCGGGTTCGGCCGCTGTATGCTCCAGCTCTTTGATTTCCGCATTCACCTTATCCAGCGCCAGAGCGGCTTCCAGATCCTTGATCTGGGGGAGGAGTTCATCCAATTCCTGTCCCAGCTGTTCGTATTCGATCATAATTTGTGTGTTCATCCTTTCAGAGTTAAGCAGGTAAGCCGCAGAAGAACCGATGTTGTGACTGCGGCAGTTACCTTTTATTATAGTGAGAAAAGACGGGTTTGTAAAGGGAAACCGATAAAGCCTTATGTGGCCTCAGGGAGATGTAAAAGGCACCGGGAGAATATTTAGAAATCATCCATAAAACGCTAAAACTTTTGTTTGAAATTTATCCATAAGGATGGTATACTAATGCTAATACCTATCAGGGCTTTCACCAATCATTGCTTTGGCAGGAGGCGGCGGAGGTTGCCGCTTTGTTTCCTGCGGAAAAGGAGATTACATTGGCCAATAAATTCCAAGGAATCAAATGCCCGATCTGCGGCGAGCCTTTCGGGGAGAAAGACGATGTCGTCGTTTGCCCCGAGTGCGGCGCCCCTTATCACAGGGACTGCATCGCCAAAGCGGGCGGATGTGTATTTAAAGAGCAGCACGGCCCGGATTTTACTTGGCAGCCGCCTAACGAACAGGCGGAAAAGGAAGCAAAATACGACGGGCAGGCGCCTTTGCGGTGCAGCCGCTGCGGTACATTAAACCCATACGGCGGCCTGTTCTGCGAGGTGTGCGGCACACCGTTGACCGGGAATCAGGAGGAGCAGCCTTTCCCTGGGCAGAATCCCGGACAGCAAGGCCAAGGAGGACCGCAGGGATATGGCCCCTTTGGCCCGGGCTTTCACTCTATCCCCTATAACCCCTATACCACACCTTTCGGGGGCCTGGGGGCAGACGAGGAGATCGACGGCGTCCCGGTCAAAGACCTGGCGTTGTTTGTGGGGGAAAATCCCCATTATTTCCTGCCAAAATTCAAGGATATGAAAAACCGTCGGGGTCTTGTATGGAACTGGGCGGCGCTGTTTTTTCAGTTTTTCTATTTCTTTTACCGGAAAATGTGGGGAATGGCGGCGGTTAGCCTGATTTTGAACCTGCTTTTGGAAATCCCCACGGTGATTTGCTATATCCAGATTTTTTTGTATCAGGCTGTCAGCCAGCCGTTATACATGCTCACAATGGCTTGCTGGTTTTTATCTCTGGGTGTGCGAATCTTTTTCGGTGTGTTTGCCAACAAGATCTATATGCATACGGTGTTTCGCCGGGTTAAAAAAATACGGACAAAATACAGCGACGAGTCCAAGCGCAACGAGATGTACTTAAAAAAAGGCTCGGTCAGCAAGGTGGGAACCATTGTCATCGGTTCCATTTACGCTGTTTTAATGCTGGCGTCTTATTTCATGACCATTTGGATGGGTATTTAGACGGTTGAAATTTATGCTATAAAACCACGGTAAGTCGTGGGGAAAATAAAGGGGTTAATCATTATGAGGATTAAAAAAGCAGTGATTCCGGCAGCGGGATTGGGAACGCGAGTACTGCCAGCCTCTAAGGCGATGCCAAAAGAGATGCTTCCCATCGTGGACAAGCCGGCGATCCAGTATATTGTCGAGGAAGCTGTCAAAAGCGGGATTGAGGATATCCTGATTGTCACCAGCCGGGGCAAAGCGATTGTGGAAGACCACTTTGACCGTTCCCCCGAGCTGGAGGACCGGCTGCTGAAAGCCGGGAAGGTCAAGCAGTACGAGGAGCTTAAAAAAATCGCGGAGCTTGCCAACATCAGTTACGTCCGCCAGAAGGAGACCAAAGGCCTTGGCCACGCGATCATGTGCGCCAAGTCTTTTGTGGGGGACGAGCCCTTTGCGGTTTTGTACGGCGATGACGTGATTATCGGGGACAAACCGGTCTGCGGGCAGTTAATCTCCGCCTATGAGCAATATGGCCTGGGGACTGTGGGAATCAAGGAAGTCAGCAAGGAGGATATCCAGAAATACTCCTCTATGAAGGTGTCTCCCTTAAAAAACAACCTTTACAAAATCACCGACATGATCGAAAAGCCGAAGCCTGAGGAAATCATGTCCCTGTATTCGATTTTAGGGCGCTGCGTGCTTCCCTCTAAAATCTTCGCCATTTTGGAGAACACTCCTGTCGGCGCGGGCGGCGAGATCCAGCTTACCGACGCCATGAAGGAGCTTTCCCACACTGAGGGAATCGTGGGCGTGGACTTCGAAGGCACCCGTTACGACATGGGGAACAAATTGGGCATTATGAAAGCCGCCATCGAGGTGGGACTTGCCCATCCGGAGATTGGCGAAGGGTTAAGGGAATACTTGAAAACCTTGGTGGACAAGCTGTAAATTTTAGCTTGACAACCGGTTTTCCCCCTGCTATAATTTAATAGTTATTCCTTGCCCTTTTTCTAAAAAAAGGGCCTAAAGTCCAAAAGGAGGTGCTTTTCATGGCGAAAGTATCAGAAAAATACGAGTCCATGCTCGTGTTGAACGTGAAACAGAGCGAAGAAGAGATCAAAGCTTTGATCGAAAAATTCAAAGAGCTGATTTCCCAAAACGGTACGCTGGAGTCTGTTGACGAGTGGGGCAAGCGCCGTCTTGCTTACGAGATCAACGACGAAGTCGAAGGCTACTATGTGCTGTTTAACTTCACTTCTGCTCCCGAGTTCCCCGCCGAACTGGATCGTATCTACACGATCACCGACGGCATTCTGCGCTCTCTGATCGTTAAGAGAGAGGACTAAGGAAGGTGTGAACCATGCTTAACAAAGCGATTATCATGGGCCGCTTAGTGGCGGATCCTGAGCTTCGGCACACCCCCAGCAACGTAGCGGTCCTGTCCTTTACGATCGCCTGTAACCGCAATTTTGCCTCCAAAGGGGCGGAACGCCAGACCGATTTTATCGACATCGTGGCGTGGCGCCAGACGGCGGAGTTTGTGTCCCGTTATTTCCACAAGGGCAGCATGATCGTTGTGGAAGGGATGATCCAAACCCGCACTTATGAGGACAAAAACGGGAACAAGCGCAAAGCGGTGGAAGTCGTGGCCGACCAGGTGCACTTTGCCGAGAGCAAGGCGAGCAGCGCCGGCCAGTCGGAAACGCCTTTCCCCCAGCCGAATTTTGAAGAGCCGCCCAAAGGCGCGAGCTTTTCTATCGGCGATTTCGGCGAGTTTGAAGAAGTGGACGCCGACGACGGCGAACTGCCGTTTTAACACTTAGGTAAGGAGGAAATCAAAATGGCACTTGACAACACCAGACCCGGCCGCCCCGGCGGCAGAAGACCCCGCAAAAAAGTTTGCGCTTTCTGTGTGGATAAAGTGGAGCACATCGATTACAAAGATGTAGCGAAACTGAGAAGATATATGTCCGAGCGTGCGAAGATCGTTCCTCGCCGCGTTACCGGGACATGCGCCCGTCATCAGCGCCAGCTGACGGTTGCGATCAAACGCGCCCGCCACGTCGCCCTGATGCCTTATGTGAGCGATTAATCACTGTAACAGTTAAAAGGACCGCTGTGAAATTCACAGCGGTCCTTTTGCGTTATGCCCATCTTTTAAAACAGTGAGGCGATCACATCATAAAGTTCCCCGGCAGAGGATACGGTGTAGGGGCTGTCCTTGACCTCCTCCGGGTTATAGCCGTACAAACACCCGATAAAGGGGATATCGTTTGCCTGGGCGGCCTGCCAGTCATAACGCCGGTCGCCCACCATGACGGCGTGGGCGGGGGAGAGGCGGTCAAGCAAAAGCTTTAAGGTGTCCGCCTTGGTCATGTCCGGCATCAGCGGCTGCAGCTCGTCGATATAAGGGGAAAGCCCCAGCTTTTCCACGCAGTTTTTAATGTACCGCAGCGAGGCGTTGGAGCAGATGGCAGTGGTGTAGCCGTTTTGTTTTAGCCGGGACAGGCTTCCAGTCACCCCGTCAAAGGGTTTGCCGTTGGTGATAATAAACTGGTTTTCGTACTCCGCCACCATGTCCAGATACTTCCGTTCGGTCTCCGGGTCCACATTGGGATTGGATAAAAGATAGGGGACATACTCGGTGTGCCGTGCGCCGAAAGTGCCCTGGATCTGGGCGGGGGTCTTGTCGGTGACCCCGAAGGCCGCCAGCGCCTTTTGATGGGCAGGAACCGCGTACAGATGGGTTTGGTTGAGGGTGCCGTCTAAATCGAACACGCACAGTTTTTGACAGTTGCTCATAAATGATCCTCCCCGGTTTCGCTTGTTTTCCTAGTAAGCATTATAGCAGAATTTGGATAAGAAAAAAAGTGGTTGCCAACTGTTTAGGAAAAATGCTATACTAAAACAGATAACAAAGAGTTGGAACGGAGGTGTGGCAGATGGAATACAGCGGGAAATTGCGGCGCAGCCTGTTCGGCGGCTTTAAGCGAAAGGATGTACTGGCCTGTATTGAGGAGCTAAACAGCAAATACGCCGACGAGCTGGCGGAGCTGGAAAAGCGGGCCGGGGAGGCTGAAGCTGCGGCAAAAGAGCACCTTGAAAAGCTGGAAGCGGCAGAGAAAAACCTGGAGGAGCTTTCGACCCGGCATGAAGAGGTCGTCGCTCAGTGCAGTGAGCAGACCGGGAAAGTCAATCAGCTGTTAACCGAGAACCAGTCCCTCCGGGCCCAGGTGGATGCGACGATTTCGGTCAACGACACCAAGATCCGGGAGATTAACGCCTTAAAGGAAGAAAACCGGCAGTTAAAATTTAAAGCCGAGGCCATGGAGGTCAAGGGCAAAAAATACGACCAGTTTACCGCCCAGTTCAGCGACATGCTTCTGGAGTCCAAGCAGCAGTCGGAGCAGGTGATCCAAAACGCCAAAAACGAAGCGGACACCATCGTGCGGGCTGCCAGCAAAAAGGCGGAGGCTTTAGCAGAGGAGAAAAAACAGCAGGTGGCCGCCATGGACGAGCAGATTTCCGGCTTTGCAAAAGAAGTCCGCCGGATGAAACAGAGTATCGAATCCATTGCGGAAAAGGCCCAGGGGCAGTTAGACGAGCTGGAGGCATTAATCAGCCGTTCTAAGACGGCTTTATCCGGGGAAAAGACGGAAAAAGAGCGCCCGGCGCCCCCTCCCTTTTTTCGATGAGCCGCAAGTCCCGGTAAGGGGCGTAAGCGGCGAATCCAAAAAGCCAAATCCTCCCGCGGCAAAACCCGCCCCGGCAAGACAGCCCAAGGCGGAGCCTATGGAGGATAAGGACGCCATGATGGCCAATATTTTTGATAAGCTTAGGAAGTGGTTTTCATAGCAACCTATGAATTGGACGCCAGCCAGCTGAAAGAGGCGGCAAAGTCTTTACATACCTTTGACCGGGTGCTGCTGTCCGGGGTGGTCTACACCGCCCGGGACGCTGCCCACAAGCGGCTGTTTGCCCTTTTGGATGAGGGAAAGCCGCTGCCGTTTCCGTTAGAAGGGGCGGCGATTTATTACGCGGGCCCCACCGGCACGCCCAAAGGGCTTGCCATCGGCGCCTGCGGGCCTACCACCTCCGGCCGGATGGACCCTTACGCCCCCCGGCTGCTGGATCTGGGGCTGGCGGCGATGATTGGCAAGGGGGAGCGGAGTGACAGCGTCAAGCAGGCGCTTATCCGCAACAAGGGCGTTTACCTGTGCGCCATCGGCGGTGCGGGCGCGTTGGCCTGCCGGTGCATCAAACAGTGCGAAGTGATCGCCTTTGAGGATTTGGGGTGTGAGAGCATCAAGCGGCTGACCCTGAAGCGGTTTCCGCTGATTGTGGCTACCGACTGCCACGGGGTGGATATTTTCACCTCGGGACGGCAGGCCTACAGCGCGGCTGAAAAATGAAGGATTTCTCGGTTAATACTGCAAAATAATGCTTTTTTCTCTTACAAGCGGCGGTTTGCCGCTTGTAATTTTTTTGCGGATTGCATATAATAAAAGGGAAACTGGCAATTTTCTGTCCCAAAGATGGGATAAAGACATGTAGGGGAGCGATTACATGCAGCGAGATTTGTTGGCCCTGATCGCCGAAAAAGCGCCGGCGTTTTCCAAAGGGCAGAAACGAATTTCTCAATATATCCTGGAGCATTACGATAAAGCGGCGTTTATGACCGCCTCCCGGCTGGGGGCGACGGTGGGGGTGAGCGAATCCACCGTGGTGCGGTTTGCGGCGATTTTGGGGTTTGAAGGATATCCCGGACTGCAAAAAGCTTTGCAGGAGCTGATTCGCAACAAGCTCACCGCGGTGCAGCGGATCGAGGTTACCAGCGAACAGCTGGGCAGCACCGATGTATTGGATAAGGTCTTAAATCTGGATATCGAAAAAATCCGCCTGACGCTGGAGGAGACCTCCCGGGAGAGCTTTGACCGGGCGGTGGACGCCATCACCAAGGCGAAAAACATCTATATCATCGGCGCCAGGAGCGCTTCGGCTCTGGCGCGGTTTCTGGCCTATTATTTCGGGTTGATCTTCCCCAACGTGAAGCTGGTGCACACTACCAGCTCCAGCGAGATGTTCGAGCAGATTATGCGTCTGGGAGAAAACGACGTGCTCATCGGCATCAGTTTTCCCCGGTACTCCCGGATGACGGCCAAGGCCTTTGACTTTGCCTCGGCCAGAAAGGCCCACGTCATCGCCATCACCGACAGCGAGGTTTCCCCCATTGCCCGGGCGGCAAACATTTTGCTTTTGGCCCGCAGCGACATGGTCTCGTTTGTGGACTCCCTGGTGGCGCCGCTAAGCCTTATCAACGCCCTGATTGTGGCGGTTGGCCTGCGCCGGCGGGAGGAGGTCTCCGAGACCTTCGCCAAGCTGGAGACGATCTGGGACAAGTATAACGTCTATGAAAAAACCGGGGATACCCCCGAGGAGAACGCTGAAACATGAATGACGCTGATGTAATTGTCATTGGCGGCGGCGCCGCCGGGCTGATGACCGCCGGGACGGCCGCCTTGATGGGCAGCCGGGTGCTGGTAGTGGAGAAAAACGAGCGCCCCGCCCGGAAGGTTTTAATCACTGGAAAAGGACGCTGCAATGTCACCAACAACTGCACGGCCGACGAGTTTTTACAGCATATCCCCAAAAATCCGCGTTTTTTGTACAGCGCCCTGTCCCAGTTTTCCCCAGAGGACACCATGGCTTTTTTTAAGGATCGGGGCGTCCCTTTAAAAACCGAGCGGGGCAACCGGGTGTTTCCCTGCTCCGATAAAGCGGCGGATATTGCAGACGCCTTGGTGCGCTATGCCAAGGAATCCGGGGCGCACATCCTGACGGGGACGGTCCGGTCTTTAGTGCTGAAAGATGGCGAGGTGGCAGGGGCTACGCTGGCAGATGGCCGGGAGCTGTACGCTTCGGCGGTGGTTATTGCCACCGGCGGGCTTTCTTATCCCAAAACCGGCTCCACCGGGGACGGCTACCGTCTGGCGGCGCAGGCGGGTCATGGGATAGTTCCGCCGGGGGCGTCTTTAGTCCCTATCGAAACACAGGAACCCTGGTGCAGAGACCTGATGGGCCTCTCCCTTCGGAATGTGACGCTTTCCGCCTATAAACAGGGGCAGGACGCCCCTGTCTATAAAGAGCTGGGGGAGATGCTGTTTACCCATTTCGGGGTGTCCGGGCCGCTGGTACTCAGCGCCAGCGCCCACATCCGGGAGCTGGGGAAGCGTTCCTATACTCTCTCGATTGACTTAAAGCCCGGCCTTTCGCCGGAACAGCTGGACGCCCGGCTGCTTCGGGACTTTGCCAAATATCAAAACCGGGATTTTATCAACAGCCTGGGGGATCTTTTGCCCCGCAAGCTGATCCCGGTGATCGTCTCGTTAAGCGGCATTCCCTATGAACAAAAGGTTCACCAGATCACCCGCCCCATGCGGGAGAAGCTGGTTTCCCTGATCAAGGGGCTGCCTTTGACGGTGAAAGGATTCCGGCCGGTGGAGGAGGCGATTGTTACCACCGGCGGGGTAAAGGTTAGTGAAGTGAATCCCAAAACGATGGAGAGTAAGCTGACAAAAGGGCTTTATTTTGCCGGTGAGGTACTGGATGTGGACGGGTATACCGGCGGCTTTAATCTGCAAATCGCGTTTTCCACCGGCTATGCGGCGGGGATGCATATAGGCCAGTGACAGGATAAAAAGGGGAGTGCAGCATGAACAAGGAACAGGTAAAAAATATCGCCATCGACGGACCCGCCGGAGCGGGCAAGAGCACCATCGCCCGGGCGGTGTCCAAAGAGCTTGGCTTTATTTATGTGGATACAGGGGCTTTATACCGCTCCATAGGCGTATACGCCCTTCGCCAGGGTGTGGAAACCACCGACGGGGAAAAGGTGGCCGCCCTGCTGCCTCAGATCAAGGTGGAGCTTCGGTTTGTGGACGGGCTCCAGCATGTGTTTTTAAACGGCGAGGACGTGTCGGAGGCGGTCCGCCAGCCGGAGGCCTCCATGGCCGCTTCTCATGTGTCGGCGATCCCCCAGGTGCGGGCGTTTTTGTTTGACCTGCAGCGGGAGATGGCGGCCCAAAACAACGTGGTGATGGACGGCCGGGATATCGGCACGGTGGTGCTCCCCCAGGCGGACGTAAAAATCTTTTTGACCGCCTCTCCGGAGGAGCGGGCCCGCCGCCGCTTTAACGAGATGAAGGACAAGGGAATGCAGGTGGAGTACGAGTCCCTTTTGGAGGAGATCAAACAGCGGGATTACAACGACTCCCACCGGGAGATCGCCCCCTTAAAACAAGCGCCCGACGCGGTGCTTGTGGATACCACCGGCGACAGCTTAAACGAGGCGGTGGCCAAAGTGACAAAACTTGTGAGGGAAAAACTGGGCCTGTAATCAGACAGCAGAAGGAGAAGCGGCATGAGTTTTTATGAATTCGGACGGGTGGTTTGCAAAGGCGTATTGGCCATCTGTTTTAAAATGCGGTATGTGGGCCTTGAAAATATTCCGGAAGACAAGGGGTTTATCCTGTGCTCCAACCACCGCGGCTATGTGGATCCGGTGTTTTTAGGCCTTCGGATGAAGCCCCATCTGACCTTTATGGCCAAGGCAGAGCTGTTTGACATCCCGATTTTAAGCCCCATAATCAAAAAGCTGGGGGCGTTCCCTATCCATCGAGGACAGGGAGATGTGCAGGCCATGGAAACCGCCGAGCAGGTCATTCGGGACGGCAAGGTGCTGGCGATTTTCCCCGAGGGAAAACGCTCCAAAGAAGGGGAACTGGGCCGGTTTAAATCGGGTACGGCCCTGATTGCCTCCCGTACCGGGGCGGATGTTCTGCCGGCCTGTATCTATTTTGAAAAACACCTGCGGTTTCGCCGAAAGGTGACCGTCCGGTTTGGAGAACTGATCCCCTTTGAGGATTTGGGGCTCACAAAAGAGGCGGACACTCAGATGCTGAAAGAGGCCAGCCGGCTGATGCACGACCGGGTGGAGGGGCTTCTGAATCAGGGGCAGTAAGGATTTAAAAAGAAAGGTTTACAGGCATATGAAGATCACAGTGGCGAAATCTGCGGGCTTTTGCTTTGGCGTGGACCGGGCGGTGGAGCTGGTTTACCGGCTGGTAGACGAAGGAAAAAAGGTCTGCACCCTGGGTCCTATCATTCACAACCCCCAGGTGGTGGACGACCTGACGCAAAAAGGCGTCCGGATCCTGTCCTCTCCTAAGGAGGCTGGACCGGAGGATACAGTGGTGATTCGCTCCCACGGGGTGAGCGAGCAGACCTATGACGACCTTCGGCAGATGGGGGCTGTCTACTGCGACGCCACCTGTCCCTTTGTGGCCAAAATCCACCGCATTGTCTCGGAGGCATCCAAAGAGGGGATGACAATCCTGATCGCCGGGGACAAAGAACACCCTGAGGTGCAGGGGATCCGGGGGCACTGCCATGGCCCCTCCTATGTGTTCAAGGATGAAAAAGAGCTCCGGGAAGCAATAAAAGACGCGGAAAATGATGTAAAAAATGGCATAATAATGGTTTCTCAGACCACTTTTAAGAAAACATTGTGGGAAAGTTGCGAGGAAATTGCGAAAAACCTATATACAAATATAAAAATTTTTGATACAATATGTAATGCGACCCAAGAAAGACAGTCCGAAGCTGTGCGCCTTGCCAGACAGTCCGATCTGATGATTGTCATCGGCGGCAGGCACAGTTCCAACACGGCTAAGCTTTACGAGGTGTGCAGTCGGTATTGCAAAACGGTCCTCATTGAGACCAAGGACGAGCTTAACAAGGACATGCTTTTGCCCTGCGGAAACATTGGTGTGACCGCCGGTGCTTCTACCCCGGCTTATATAATTAAGGAGGTTCTAAAGACCATGAGTGAAGTTGTCAAGAATAATGATGAGGAGCTGAATTTTGCTGAACTGTTAGAGCAATCTCTTAACGAGAAATTATATACAGGCAAGCGGGTAAAAGGTATCGTTACGTCGATTGCTCCCAGTGAGATTCAGGTGGATGTGGGCGCAAAACAGGCGGGCTTTGTTCCGGTGTCCGAGCTGACCGACGATCCCAATGCAAAACCGGAAGATATCGTCAAAAAAGGCGATGAGATTGATTTAATCGTCCTGAAAGTCAACGATCAGGAAGGCACGGTCATGCTTTCCAAAAAGCGCTGCGACGCCGAAGCAGGCTTCGAAGCCATCGAAAAAGCCTATGAAGAGGGCACTGTTTTGGACGGCGTTGTCACCGACGTGGTGCGCGGCGGCGTTTTGGTGCTCACCAATTCTGTTAAAGTATTTGTCCCGGCCTCCCAGGCTGCCGGTTCCCGTGTGGAGAATCTGGAGACCCTGCTCAAACAGCCGGTGAAATTTAAGATCATCGAAGTGAAAGAAAACCGCCGCCGTGCGGTGGGCTCTGTCCGCGCCGTTATCAAAGAGGAGCGCGCGGCTGCCGCCGAGAAATTCTGGGAGAACGTTGAGGTCGGCCAGACCTTTAAAGGCGAGGTCAAATCCCTCACCTCCTTCGGCGCGTTTGTGGACTTGGGCGGCGTAGACGGCCTGATCCACATCACCGAGCTGTCCTGGAGCAAAATCAAACATCCTTCCGAGGTCGTCAACGTGGGCGATATCGTGGAAGTATATGTGAAAGACCTGGACAAAGAGAAAAAACGCATCTCTTTGGGCTATAAAAAGAGCGAGGACAACCCCTGGGTCAAATTTGAGAACGAGTATTCCGTGGGCCAGACGGTTCACGCCAAGATCGTCTCCCTCACCCAGTTCGGTGCCTTTGCGGAGATCCTCCCCGGCGTGGACGGCTTGATCCACATCTCCCAGATTGCTAACCAGCATGTGGCGAAGGTGGCGGACTTCCTCCAGGTAGGCCAGGAAGTGGACGCGAAGATCACCGACATCGATCTGGAGAAAAAGCGCATCAGCCTTTCTATCCGCGCGCTGCTGGAAGAAGCCCAGCAGAAGGTGGAGGAAGAAGAGAAAGCCGATCTGCCTGAGGGCGTTGAGTTGAGTTCCGACTCCGAAGGAGAATAAGCTCCGGCTTGATTATTCTGATAAAAAACCACGGCTTTTGCCGTGGTTTTTTGCCGGACAAAGGCATTTTTTCTCTTTCGCACAGCCGGAGGCGGAAAAAACCGAGAAAACAGCAAAAAGTTCTTGCATTTTAAAAAATGCTGTGGTATCATATATAGGCATTTAGATGACCTCCTCGCCGGCTTTGGCGGGGTGGGGGTTAATGCCAGGCGGGCAATCCGGCTCGCCGCGACATTAAAGCGGACAGTCCTCTGCCATAACGAGTGCGGTTTTTTATTCGGCATGAATGTCTGATGTTTTTAGGAGGATTTAGTAATGGACGCACTGAAATTAATCAACAGCTCCAGCTTAAAGCAGGATGTGCCGGAGCTCAACATCGGCGACACCGTTAAGGTGCACGTAAAGATCAAAGAAGGCGACAAAGAGCGCATCCAGGTGTTCGAGGGTACCATCATCGCGAAAAAGCACGGCGGTGTAGAGCAGACCTTCACCGTTCGCCGGTTGTCCCACGGCTGTGGGGTAGAGCGGGTGTTCCCGGTTCATTCCCCCAACGTTGACAAAGTGGAAGTTGTTCGTTCCGGCCGTGTGCGCAGAAGCAAACTGTATTATCTGCGTGACCGTGTGGGTAAAGCTTCCAAGGTCAAAGAGAAGATCCAGTAGTTTTCAAAAACAGATGGACGATGAAAAAAGGGACAATTTTGTCCCTTTTTTGCTTTATTATTCTGAAATCTTGTGCTATAATAACTACTATCCAAGCGTCCGGCTGTGCCAGGCGCCATGCATCTTATCATAAAAGTTGGTGTGACTATGACGGAATATGATCCCAAGGACGATTTTTCTTTTGAGGAGCAGCCGCAAGAACAATCTCAGGAACAGCCTGCGGATGAGGGGAATATGCCCCAAGAATGGCTGCTAAACGAGAATTATGCGGATGGCGCGGCTGTAGCGGAGGATCGTTTTGATCTAAAACGGGAAGTCGTGGAATGGATGGAAGCGATCGTTTACGCCTTGGTGGCGGTTGTGCTGGTGTTCACCTTCCTGTTTCGGATCGTAGGGGTGGACGGAGAGTCCATGACCCCCACGCTGCAGGATGAGGACCGGCTGATTGTCACCCATTTGTTTTACGATCCTCAGCCCGGGGACATCATCGTAACTACCCAGCCTTCGGCGGTCAACCGGCCGTTAATCAAGCGGATTATCGCGGTGGAGGGCCAGACGGTGGACATTAACTTCGACACCGGCGAAGTTACGGTGGACGGCGTCACCCAGATTGAACCCTATATCAAGGAGCCCACCTATAACAAGGGCGATATTGATTTCCCCATCACGGTGGAAAAGGGAAAGGTGTTCGTTATGGGAGACAACCGGAACGACTCCCTGGACAGCCGGTTCAGCCAGGTCGGCCAGATTGACGAGCGGTACATTTTGGGAAAAGCGGTATTCCGCATCTTTCCCTTTACCTCTATCGGCGGGCTGTACTGATAAAAACGTTGTAAAAACCCAAAACACCTCCGAATTATCGGGGGTGTTTTTCAAACTATCAAAACGCAGATCGAGTATTTGGATTGTCAAAACCGGCGACACGCGCGGCGGTTTTGACCGACAGCAACCCCGTTATGATGGGGTTGCTGGGGGAATGTTAGAAGGGGGGGGCTTGCCCCTCTTCTACAGCTTGCCGGCGTTGGCGGCAAGTGAAAACACCTCCGAATCCTCGGAGGTGTTTTGTTTCAGGAAAGGAGCCGCTATGGCAGAAGTACAAAATATCCAATGGTTTCCCGGGCATATGGCCAAAACCCGCCGTTTGATCAAAGAAAGCCTCCCCCAGGTGGACATTGTGGTGGAGCTCACCGACGCGCGGATCCCCATGAGCAGCCGCAACCCGGAGCTGGACGGCTGGGTGGGCGACAAGCCCCGGATGATCCTCCTTAACAAATGCGATGCGGCGGACCCGGCTGCTACCGCGAAGTGGCTGGCCTATTATCAAAGCAAGGGGATCCGGGCGCTGGCCACCGACTGTCGCAGCGGGAAGGGGATAAAGGGCTTTTTACCCGCCGTCCGAGAGGAACTGTCGGAGCTTTTGCAGTACCGGGAGCAAAAGGGGATGGGCGGAAAGCCCATCCGCATGATGATTGTGGGGATACCAAACGTGGGAAAATCCTCCTTTATCAACCGCATGGCGGGGGAAAAGCGCGCCAAAGTGGAAGACCGCCCCGGCGTGACCCGGGGGCGGCAGTGGGTGAATGTGACTAAGGGTGTGGACCTTTTGGACATGCCCGGCGTTTTGTGGCCCAAGTTTGAAGACCCTGCGGTGGGGGAGCGGTTAGCTTTTACCGGCGCTGTTAAAGACGGGGTGTTGGACATTGAGCTTTTGGCCATGCGGCTTTTGGACTGGCTGGCCAAGGAATATCCCCAGGTGTTAAAAGACCGCTACCGGCTGGAGGATACCAGCGGCATGGAGAGCTTTGAGCGCTTGGAGGCAGTGGGCAGAAAGCGGGGAATGCTCATCTCCGGCGGGGAGGTCAACACCGAGCGGGCGGCCATCACCGTCATGGACGAATACCGCAGCGGGAAGCTGGGGAACCTGACGCTGGAGCTCCCGCCGGAGGATACCGCTCCGGAGGAGGAAGCCTGATGGATTTATACAAATTCGACCGCTCCCAGGGGGCAAAGGTGCTGTGCGGCGTGGACGAGGCCGGCCGGGGACCGCTGGCGGGGGATGTGTATGCCGCCGCTGTCATCCTGCCGGAGGACTGTGTTATGGAGGGGCTTAACGACAGCAAAAAGCTCACCGAGAAAAAACGGGAGGCGCTGTACGATACGATTACCGCCCAGGCGGTAAGCTTCTGTGTGGCCACCGCTTCGGTGGAGGAGATCGACCGGCTCAATATTCTACAGGCTACCTTTTTGGCCATGCGCCGGGCGGTGGAAGGGCTTTCGGTGCGGCCAGGGCTCATTTTGGT